>CAYNFT010000016.1:0-10097 GCA_964396535.1 uncultured Dehalococcoidales bacterium
TATTAAAAACTTCCCCCTTCCCCTTATCAAGGGGAAGGGGGATACAGGGAGATGGGGTTATAAAAATTAGTGGGGTGAGGTAGATAAAAAGACAGTTCCTTGTCAGTCAGTAACATTATTGCTATACTAAATGGACTCAAGGAGTGAAATAGTTTATGAACTATGAGACTGTTATCGGGCTAGAGGTACATGCCCAGCTACGAACAAAGAGTAAGATGTACTGCCGCTGCAGTGCTGACTATGCCAATGCCCAACCCAATACCCATGTCTGCCCGGTGTGCTTGGGCATGCCCGGCGTTCTGCCTACCATTAATCTGCAAGCCGTGGAATATACTATAATGACTGCCCTAGCCTTAAACTGTACCATTTCCGAGTATACCAAGTTTGACCGTAAAAACTATCCCTACCCTGACCTTATGAAGGGCTACCAGATTTCACAATATGATGCTCCCTTTGGCAACGGAGGCTGGCTTACTTTTGAAGTTGATGGACAGGAGAAGAAGGTGGGCATAACCCGCGTCCACCTTGAGGAGGATGTAGCCAAGCTGCTACACCGTAATTCTCCGGATAGAGAAGCTTACAGCCTGGTGGATGTCAATCGTTCTGGAGTACCACTGATGGAGGTGGTAGGTGAGCCTGACATGCACTCCCCGGAAGAAGCCAGACAATACCTCATCAAGCTACGTAACATACTCCGCTATCTGGGTGTATCAACGGCAAATATGGAGGAGGGTAGCTTCCGGTGTGATGCCAATATCAGCATTCGTCCCGAGGGTAGCTCGGATTTACTGACTAAGGTTGAGGTTAAAAATATGAATAGCTTCAGGGCAGTCTACCGGGCTATGGAATATGAAGTCCAGCGACAGACAAGGGCAGCCAAGGAAGGTGAGAAGCTAGTTCAGGAGACAAGGGGTTGGGTTGAGGAGAAGGGGATAACCGTTTCCCAGCGCAGTAAAGAGTATGCCCATGACTACCGTTACTTCCCTGAGCCAGACCTGCCTCCCTTAACCCTGAGCCGGGAGTGGGTAGAGGAAATAAGGTCAAAACTACCCGAGTTGCCCGAGGCCAGACGTAACCGGTTTGTGGCTGAATATAGCCTGCCGCTATATGATGCTAACCTGTTGACAAGCTCCAAAGAAATGGCTGACTATGAAGAGGAATTTGTGAAATCAGGGGAGGCTAGCAATCTTTCAAAAACCGACGGGGCCAAGCTGGGAAGTAACTGGCTTTTAGGTGAGGTTAGCCGCATAATGAATGCTAACAGTATAGATATTGTCAAATTTGGAGAACGGGTCAGCCCTGACAAACTTGTCGGCTTAACCCTTCTCAACTCGCAGGGTGTTGTTAATACTGCCACTGCTAAATCAATGTTGGAGGAAATGTTTAATACCGGGAAAGACCCTGATACCCTCCTCAAAGATGGAGAGCGCAGTCAAATCAGTGATGCTCAGGAACTTGAAGAGGCGGTCAGTCAAGTAATAATTACCAACGCTCAAGCAGTGGCTGATTATAAGGCGGGCAAAGAACAGGCACTCAAGTTTCTGGTCGGCCAGGTAATGAAGGCTACTAAAGGTCGTGCCAATCCGCAACTGGTGAACGAATTAATAAGGAAAAGGTTGGGGGAAGAATAACGTGGGAGCATACTTCTATGTGATCCAGATAGTGCTGGCTGTAGCTTTGATAATGACTATCCTGCTTCAAGTTCGTGGTGGGGGGCTGGGGGGTATCTTTGGTCAGGCTGATAGCGTCTATCGAACCAGACGAGGTGTGGAAAAGACTTTATTTCAGCTTACCATCGTCTTGGTGGTGCTGTTTATCATTATCTCCATAGTAGCCCTTAGAATTAGCTCGTAATTAACTGTAGCAGGTTAGACTCAATAGAGCCATCGGTTATTATGGGAATAGCACACTCAATCGTTATACAATTGTTATACTCATTTCGTTAAGAAAGACCTTAACAATTGGTGCTTCGAGAGCAGGGCGTCTGTTCTAAAAAAGTAGAATCAGACAAGTAATTAAGCTCGGAATAGGCACTGGTGTACTATAGACGAGGAGCTAAATATGGAAAGCTGGCGTGAACCTGAGTGGGTAAATAAGATGACCGTACGTCTGGACTTCAGTCATATGATGTCTGATTTTCTTGGCGGAAATAAAGGTATCACCAGGGGAGAAATAGATGAGCTTATCCCCGGAGCATCATCAATAGCCGGTAACATTGATGCTAAAAGGGAGGCTGGTGAGTGGGGATTTTACCAACTGCCCTATGACATAGAGGCCGTAGATGAGGTTTTACAGATGGCAGGTTCTTTTCAAGGTAAGTGTGATGACTTTGTTGTTCTGGGTATAGGTGGCTCAGCACTGGGTGGGATTGCCCTTTTCCGTGCCCTCTGCCACCCACTGCATAACCTGGTCTCAAAATCAGATAGAGGTGGAACACCCAGGGTATTCTTCCTGGATAATGTTGACCCTACTACTTTTAGCAGTGTTCTCGATTTCATAAATCTGGAAAGAACCGTATTTAACGTGGTCACTAAATCGGGTTCTACTGCAGAAACCGTGAGCCAGTTTCTTATTGTCCGCCAGATGCTTACCGAGAGATTGGGTAAAGAATCGGTTAGGGAGCATCTGGTCGTAACCACCGGTGTTAAGGTGGGGCAGCTAAGGGCTTTAGCTGAGGAGGGGGGATATCCCCTGCTCTCGATTCCAGAAAATGTGGGAGGGCGTTTTTCCGTATTGAGTCCGGTGGGGTTGTTTCCCGCCGCTATGTTTGGGATTGATATCTTGGAACTGCTGGCAGGGGCTCGCTATGCGGACGAGCGTTGTCGAACAAACCAGCTTTGGCAAAACCCCGCCTACCTGGGCGGCGCCCTGCACTACCTAGGCGATGTCAGAAAAGGACTGAATATTGCCGTTATGATGCCCTACAGCGATGCCTTAATCCAGGTAGCCTACTGGTTCCGTCAACTTTGGGCAGAAGGCTTGGGCAAGGCGCAAACCACGTCAGGGAAAGTAGTAAACGTGGGTCAAACCCCGGTGGTCGCTTTAGGAGTTACTGACCAGCATAGTCAGCTACAGTTATACTCAGAAGGCCCTTTTAACAAACAAGTTACCTTCCTGCTGGTGGAAAACCCCGGTGATGCAGTACCTATACCATCGCAGCTAGAACAAAGGGAAGGGATTTCCTATCTGGGAGGGCATAGTTTAGAGGAGCTGATGAAGATTGAAGCGCAGGCTACACAGATTGCTCTAGTCAGAGCCGGACGAAGCAATATGAGCTTTATCCTGCCGGAGATAAACCCCTTCACCATAGGTCAGCACCTTTTCCTTCTGGAGGTGCAAACAGTTTTTACTGGTGGTCTCTACGATATCAACCCTATGGACCAGCCAGGGGTTGAAGCCAGCAAGCACTACATTTATGGGATGATGGGCAGGAGCGGGTTCGAGGAGAAGGCCAGGGAAGCTAATGAGTGGCAGAATAGGAAGGGACGATACATCATCTAATGGTTGTATAAGAGAGACTTCGCCTCTCTTATACTCTCCTTTTTATATCCCCTCTCAGACTCCCCTTGTAGCTACTTTATGATAGGGGGATGGGTTACCAAACGACCTCAGAAATTTGACATCTGGAGAATAATAATTATAATATGTATTGTGTTAAACTCAATACTGTACAATGTGTAGGAATGGCGGCGGGTGCTGTGTTTTTACTGTAAAATCATAGTACTAGGAAGAGTAGCAACTAAATGGTGAATGGCAATGGACAAAACCTTAGCTATAATATTAGCTGGAGGTCGGGGAGAGCGGCTGGGTCTCTTAGCCCGCGAGCGAACCAAACCTGCTGTTCCCTTTGGTGGTAAGTACCGCATTATAGATTTCACCCTGAGCAACTGCGTCAATTCAGGCGTTTCCAAAGTGGCTGTTCTGACGCAGTATCAACCCCTCTCGCTCGCTGACCACATTGGTATTGGTGCTCCCTGGGGGTTAGCCCATATAGATGGTAGTGGAATGCGACTACTGCAACCCTATCTGGCACTTGACGAAGGTCGAAATTGGTATAAGGGAACCGCCGATGCTGTCTATCAGAACCTTCAGTATATCGAGGAGCAGGGTGCTGAGCGGGTGTTAATCCTGAGCGGCGACCATGTTTACAGAATGGACTATTCAGATATGGTCGAGGTTCATGATAAGACTCAGGCCGATGTTACTCTGGCCACTACTCCTATGCCCTATGAAGAACTATTACGATTTGGCACGATGACAGTGGACGAAGAAGGGCGAATAACTGCTTTTCAGGAGAAAGTTAAAAAGCCGGAAAGTAATCTGGCATCCATGGGTGTCTACATTTTTAACAAGGATGTTCTTTCCCGATGTTTGGAGGAAGATGCTCAACTCCGGTCTTCAAAGCATGATTTTGGACGGAATGTCCTTCCCCGAATGGTGGCTGGTAATTATAGGGCTTATGCTTACAATTTTCACGGTTACTGGCGTGATGTAGGTACTATGGCCTCCTACTGGGAGGCTAATATGGATTTGCTCGAGCTACACTCATCCCTCCTGTTCGATGCTAACTGGCCTATCCGCACCAAAGAAGAGCTGAGACCACCGGCTATTGTTTCTCAGAAAGGTCGTGTTATTAACAGTGTAATATCGAACGGTTGTGTTATTGAGGGGCAGGTGGAACATTCAATCCTCTCTCCAGGGGTCAGGATAGGAGAAGACAGTATAGTAAAGGACTCGATTATCTTGAACGATAGCATCATTGGACCACATAGTGTTGTTGACTATTCGATCCTGGATAAGGAGGTAGTAGTTGAAGCCGGCTGTCACCTCGGTTGTGGCGATAATTTCCAGATTAACCGCAGGGAACCAAAATTAGTGAATACCGGTATTACCATCATAGGTAAGAGGGCTAAGGTACCTGTCGGGATTAAGATAGGTCGTAATTGCTTAGTCTACAATGGTGTCTCAGAAGATGACTTCGCAGGTTCTGATATCCAGAGTGGGGAGACAATCAGGCCAAGGCGAAGGAATTCTGCCCGAAAAGTGTAGCTCGCAGTAAGTTAGACAACGATAGATAACATGACACAGCTAAGACAAGACCCAACAACCAGAGAATGGGTGATAATGGCTCCAGAGAGAGCCAAGCGCCCCCAGCAGACGTTAAAGAAAAAACGTGCTGAGGTGTTACCCGACCGGGATAAATCCTGTCCCTTTTGCCCCGGCAACGAGGAAAACACTCCTGACGAAGTCTTTAGAATCCCTGTTTCAACTAAGGATTCAAACTGGGATGTAAGAGTAGTTCCTAACAGGTTCGCCGCCCTAACCATGGAGAAGAGTGATACTCGAATAGAGGTAGGAAACCTGACCCGTGGAATGAATGGTTTTGGGATACACGAGGTAATCATAGAAAGCCCTTATCACAATACCACCATAGCATTGATGACTTACCAGCAGGTAGAAAAGGTACTGGCAGCCTACCAGCAAAGGTACAACACCCTGAAGAAAGACCCGCAGCTTAAGTTTATCACCATTTTCAAGAATCACGGTCGGGAGTCAGGAACATCTCTGGAACACCCTCACTCCCAGTTAGTAGCTACACCCATCATGACTCCTTATTACCACCGTAGATTTGGCGTTGCCGTGGACTACTATGCTGATACCGGTAGATGTGTTTACTGCGATGTACTCGCTGAGGAAATGGAGAAGAGAGAGAGGGTTGTTGCCGAGACCGAGCAATTCATCGTAATTCATCCCTATGCCTCCCGTGCATCCTACGAGAGCTGGATTATCCCCAAAGGACATTGCTCATCCTTTGGCCTATGTCCAGAAGAGCACCGTGCTGAACTGGCCATGGTGCTAAAGGATAGTTTGCTCTGCTTGTATCGGGGACTTGATAACCCAGCCTTCAACCTTATGGTTAATACTACTATTACCGAGGATGAACAAAACCCCTATTACCACTGGCATATCAGGATAGTACCAAGACTAAGCATGATTGCCGGCTTTGAAATGGGCTCAGGTATCTACATAAATACAGCACTGCCAGAAGAAACGGCAAAGCAAGTGAAGCAGATAGCTTACTCTCTTCCCGAAGATGAGTGTATCTCTTTCAAGCAAAAGAGATAGCCATTTGTACCAAGGACGCGATAGTTTTATTCGGGGTGCCCTATTACATATAATCTTTGAGGAAAACCATTAGTTTGCTAAAGATTGTAGTTTGTTACCTCTTTTCAAAGAGGGTGTTCAAATCAAGGAGTGAAAGGAATGGTTAGCGCTAAGCAGGCGAATCCCTTCATTGTGACCCTGAAAAGGCCCGCTCTATACTTGGTTATGGTGGGTATCTGGTTGCTAATCCTGGCTGGCTCAGCACCCAGCTTTTGGCGCACCTTTATCGGATTGGATTCAGTTCTAGCCAAGGTTCTCTTTGTTCCCTTTACTGTCTGTCTAGTTTTGTTCTGGTTCTACGGAGTCTACCATTTTGTTTTCCTGGTGTTCTCTTATCTGGCTAAGCGAGACTGGGGAGCCAGAGCTCGGGCTTTAGCTCAGGAGCAATCTTTTTCGCCCCGGGTAGCCATTATTTACACGACCTTGAACGACTTCAATAGGGAGGCAGCTTCAACGCTTCTTAAGCAGGATTATCCCAACCATCACGTCTTCCTGCTGGATGTGAGTACCAATGCTGATTTCATAGCCCGGGTGGATGCTTTTCATAAGGAAAACGCCTCATCCACTACCCTCCATCGTCTGCAACCCAGGCAGGGATTCAAGGCACGCAGCTTGAATGATACCCTGAGGGATGCGGTAGGGGACGAGTATGAATTCTTCGCTGTCTGTGATGCCGATAACTATTGGCCGACTGACTTTTTATCGCGCACCGTCCCCTATTTTCTATTGGACGAACGAATAGGCTTCGTTCAAGCTACCCCCACTACCAGCGGACGCGGTGAGGGAAAGTTCTCCAAAGACTTTGAAGTAGCCATTGATGCCTCATGGGCCCTCCACCAACGTTCCAGAGACAGGTACGGCCTCATGATGTGTATGGGACACAGTGTCGTTGTGCGCCGGGAGGCATGGGAAAAGGCAGGTGGCTACCCGGAGATAGTTCAAGAGGATACAGCTTTCACCATGAGCTTGAGGAGACACGACTACTACGGCCTCTTTGCTCCTGAGGTGCTTTGTGGTGAGGAATTCCCTGAGGACTTCGGGCGCTCTCGCCGTCGCCAATTCCGTCTAGTGCAGGCAGATACTGAGATCCTGTCCACCCAGATGCCCAAGTATTTGAAGAGTAAGAACATCTCTTTCACAGAGAAGATAGACCTTTTGGCACGCACAATAAGAATTCCATCAGAAGCCCTAACTCTTCCTTTTCTGCTGTTAGCCTTTCCTGTAATTCCTATGGTGGAGGAAGGTGCACTCTCTGCTACCTCTATAGATAGGGCGTTTGCCTCCATGCTTTCACCGGGTCTGGTGGCGGTTACTCTGCTGACGGCTGCGGCTCCGCTTTATCCTTTTTTCGTTTACCTAAGGCGTAAGCTGCTAAAAATAATACCCCTACTGTTTCACAGTATCACCCTTCACTATACCCCTTTGGCAGTAGCCTTTGTTAGCTTTGTCGTCTATATTTTTAGGGGCAAGGCTATGTTTCTGGTCACCGGCGCTGAGGACGGTGCCGCTGTTCAGAGTCAGCCAGCAGGAGTATTCAGTAGCTTCTTGCAGAGGATAGGTGTCGATAGCAGGTTAGTTACCTCTCTTGACATTGGAGCAGGTTTGATTTTGGTATGGGTAGGGATAGTCAGTGGTAGTCTTGTCCTCATTGGTATTGCCTTTGCTCTCATAATGTCACCGATAATACGCCGTTACGGCTGGCATAACAAAGCAATATCAGTTGCTGTATATCTGCCTCTAACTCTAATCATAGCCGGTCTGGTGACGAGTCTGTCTGGCGGTATAGGCGCACAAAGTCAGTACCTGGGGCTGGCAGTTCTTTCCGTCCTTCTCTTCTAGAGCGAAGCTCGCTTTGGAGAAAAGAAGGGTAGCAATGTTCTGGTACCCGCCGTCTCAGGGATGTTGACGAAGGTACTTTTATTTCAGCTCAAGCAGGCGGGTAAGGAAAGTCTCCACTTCTGAGGTAGAATTGAGGTAATAATCGGCGTTTGATGAGGGGTTTTCCTGACCGACAAAAATGCTCCAGCCCTGTGGACGGTGAATAATCCTGAAGACATCCTCATCGGTGGTATCATCACCCAGATAGATAACTGACCCGACTTCACCTCCGATGACTGTCTTTATTTCCTTCATAATCGTCTCTGTAGCTTTACCCTTATGCCAGTCTATCGGCGGTCTAACTTCCAGAACCTTTTTCCCTGAGCTAACCCTGATTTTGCCATCACGGAGCCGAGGTGAAGTAATCTGGTGAAAAATCTCAGCCACTAACTTCTCCTCGCTCTCTTTGACCAGGCGATAGTGAACACTCAAGCTCAGACCCTTGTTTTCGACGATGACTCCTCCGATACCAGCCAATCTGGCGGAAAACTGTTGAGCAAGGTCTTTCATCTCTGTTTGAGCTTCTTTAGCCTGTGGATTAATATAGTTAAGACCAGGGCCTTCGATTTCAAACCCGTGGTTTCCCGCGTAGTAAATTCCTTCTATCCCCACCAGAGCCTTGACCTCTAAGAGCGGGCGCCCGCTGATAATACCCACGCTAAAGGCAGGTTTATCAGCCAGGGCAAGGAGTTTCTCTCTTACCTCGGGTGACAGAATCGCTTCCTCTGGCCGACTGACAATCGGGGTTAATGTGCCGTCGTAGTCAGAGAGGAGCAAGATGTGAGAGACAGCTCCAATATCAGATGAGAAGGATTCCCATGACTTAAAAAGATGCTGCACTAGACCCCAGCCAGTGAGATGAGCCTGGAGACAGTATCAGCACCCCAGCGGTAAATGTTGTTGTTGGCCACTATCTCCCGCATATTCTTCATCCGCCGTTGCCTCTCTGTCTCCGGCATCTCAATTGCTTCTTTTATTTTCCGGGAGAATTCCCCGATATCGAACGGGTTTATCAGGAGGGCATCGGTAAGCTCAGCGGCAGCACCGGTGAACTGACTAAGTATAAGAACGCCATCTTCATCTGTTCTTGCTGCAACGTATTCTTTGGCTACCAGGTTCATACCGTCATGAAGAGAGCTGACCACGCAGAAGTTGCCTAACCGCCGTAGAGCGTTCAGGGACGCCGGAGTTAGCTGCCGGGTAAGCATAATCACTGGTTTCCAGGAGTCAGTGCCGTGTTTTTCATTTATACCATTGGCAAGGCGGTCAGTCTTGTCCATAAGGTTCTTATAGGTATCGATGCCGGTACGGCTGGGCATACCAGCCTGGATGAAAACCACCTTCCCCCTGTAGCCGGGATTATCATCAAGGAGTTTGTCCAGAGCCTGTAATCTCTCCGGGATACCCTTTGTATAGTCTATCCGGTCCATACCGATGCCAACATATTTCCCCTCTAAATTAAGCTCCTTGCGGAGAGTGCTCATTTCCGTCTCCACTGCTTCATTACCAGCATCCTGTGAAATACTGTCAAAATCTACGCTGATGGGGAAGGGCTGCACCAGGGTGGTCTTACCCCGGTGGGTGATGGTGGACTTGCTCCGGTCTACTCTGGCGTCCAAAAGGTGTTCAGCCGAATCCAGGAAATTATCACAGAAGGACTGGATATGGAAGCCCATAAGGTCGTTACCCAGCATACCATCCAGTATTTCTTTATGCCAGGGACAGGTGCGGAATACCTCATGGTTCGGCCAGGGAATGTGCCAGAACTGACCGACTGTTAATCCGGGATTCTGCTCTTTAATTAAGCGCGAAAGCAGGGCAAAGTGGTAGTCCTGCACCAGTACCACAGCCTTACGGTCGGCTATCTCCTGTATAACCGCATCGGCAAAAACCTGGTTTACTTTCTTATAAGCATTCCAGTCGGATTCTTTGAAGGTGGGTGGGGTAAAGGTAACGTGACATAGCGGCCATAGTGCCTCATTGGAGAAGCCGAGGTAAAAGCCCTCAACCTCGTCATTAGATAACCATACTCGTCGCAAGGTGTATTTCTCCTC
>CAYNFT010000016.1:10107-28504 GCA_964396535.1 uncultured Dehalococcoidales bacterium
CGCATCAAAATCTGCATTACCGCTACCCCAAGCTACCCATGTTCCCCCAGCAGCACACATTACTGGATCCAAAGCCTGAGTAAGCCCGCTGACCGGTTGTGTCCACTTTACCTGCCGCTCAGACAAGTGTTCCTCATTACGCTGTGTGAAGGCATGAACATACGGCTCACGGTTAGAGACTACCAGAAACAGGTAATCTCCCAGTTTCTCTTGGACAAGCTGATACAGTCTATCCTTATTCCATCTCTTGGTTTCTATTTTGCATCACCTCCTTGGTATTTGTCCTTGTTTTTGTATTACATCATTTTACACCTTTATGCTTTCAGTGTGAAGTGGTACCCGCGATATTTATGAGTTGGCTAGTCCCGGCTTCCCCAGAGGAATACCGAGCAGGCTAACGTTACCACGAGAATAGAAATGCTGGCAATGGTAAAACTGGTGTCGAAGCCAAGCCGGTCGATGAAATAACCCATTAGCGGGGCAAAAACAGCCCCGATTTCCATATTCGAGAAGTAGTAAATGCCGAGTATTGTTGAACGATGACGCTCCGACGTTTTACCGATGATGTAAGCTTCTGCTGTAGGCATACGGATATACATAATCATGCCGATGAAAAGCAGCAGGGCACCTATAGCTATGCCATAGGGACCGTAGGGGACTTGATTTAGAAGGTAAAGGGCAGGACCGGCAATAAAGCAGACTGTCAGTACCACCGGCACCCTTCCCAAACGGTCGGAGATGTAGCCACCCAAAGGGCTTGCCCAGAGCCCGGCAGAGTAGATAATGGCTAAAAAGGCTGCCGCTTTCCCTTCCGTGATGCCGAAGTGGTCTACCATGAATAGCGGGATAAAGGCTATTATGGAGAAGATAACCGCCTGGGTGAATACAGTTAGAGTCAGGAAGGCTACTAGCTGACGTAAACGGCCTGGAGAGGAAGGCTTTTCTTCAGGCTGGTCGGTTATTACCTGCTGAGCTTTTCCCTTGTCAGCCAGTCGACCCAGCAGTAGATAAAATATGATTCCGAACACCATAGTCGGGATAGCTAGCCCGATGAATGAACCACGCCATCCCCAGTTAGCTGCGATGGCTGCCGCAATGATTGGTGCCAGAAAAAAACTGCCGCTGCCGCCAATCAGGTGGATGCCCAATGCCCTCCCCCGTTTCTCTGGCTCAACCGACGCCGAAATCAGCGGCGACGCTGCCGGGTGGTAGCCACCACCGGCTATGCCCATCAGCGCCAGGAAGACGAGCATCATAATATAGGTTTGAGAAAGCCCGACCAATAGCCCAGCCACGGCCACACCGCAAATGCCGATGGTAATCAGTATGCGGGCACCGATACGGTCGGCAAGCACCCCCGCAGGTAACTGCCCGATGCCATAGGCTAGGCTGAATGCCGAGACCACCATCCCCGATTGGACGTAGTCTAGGGCAAAGTCATCGCGGATAAATGGTAAAAGTGGTGTTGGTAGTGCCGTTAACAGGTGGTGGGATAGGTGTGCTAGCACAAAGAGGGGAAGCAACCCTAGAGAAAGCGAACGACCCCTGAATTTTTTAATGGTAGGTATCCTTTCAAAGTTGTCTCTTGAAGCTGAACAGTGTTAAATTATAAATGCTTCTCTTCAGGATTACAAACTTTCGATATAGAAATGTTTGTGGTAGAATTGTGAGCAGTAAATCTGCTACACTGACCTTGACTGATTCCTGTGCAGGAGATAAGAGGATAAGATAGCAATAGGAGGTAGCCAATGAAGTGTCCTGTTTGTGGTAAGGATGCCAGAGTTCATATCTACTACTGTGCCAGGTGTGCTGTTTATGTACACGAAAGATGCTGGCAGGAGCACGTGGAAACAGCTCATAAGGAAGAATAAAGATGAAAAAATGGTTAATGGTTATCAGGGCCCCATTTCTACCTCTCTCGGTAGTGCTGGCATTCTTGGGTACCTGTATTGCCTGGTATCATAATGCCTTTCACCTTGGTTACGCTTTGCTTGCTTTCTTCGGGATACTGCTGGCACATATCAGTGTTGACGTGCTTAATGAGTACTATGACTACAAGAGTGGGATAGACCTGGAGACTATTAAAACTCCCTTTAGCGGGGGTAGTGGTGCCCTTCCGTCTGGTCTCATCTCACCAAAGCAGGCGCTGTGGCTCGGTCTGGCTTCTTTCATAATACTCATACCCATTGGTGTTTATTTTGTAATAGTGAAAGGCTGGCTGCTTTTACCTCTACTGGTGGTAGCTGCCCTATGCATCTTGCTTTATACCCCTTTCATACTCAAGCTGAGATGGCCTGAGTGGGCTCCGGGGCTGGGGATGGGGGCTCTGCCGGTTGTAGGGGCTTACTTTGCCCAGACTGGTGAATATAACTGGCCCCTGGTGATAGCTTCCGTGCCCTCTTTCATTCTGGTGCATAATCTTCTCCTATTGAACGAATTTCCCGATGTGGAAGCCGACGGGAAAGCGGGGAGAAAAACCACGCCCATTACTATGGGGAAGGCAAATGCAAGCATAGTCTACTCAGTCCTGACGGTGGTGGTTTACCTGTGGATAATCGGTGGTGTGGTGGCGGGGCAAATGCCAGTCTTCGCTTCAATAGCCTTGCTAACTATTCCCTTTGCCCTAAAGGCAATTAAGGGTGCATTAGAGTCTAGAGACATGAGTAAGCTCAGGTCAGCGATGGCTAACAATGTTCTGGTTATCCTCCTTACTCAATTGCTCTTAGGCATCGGCTACATTCTGGCGGGGGTTTTCTAGGGGTGGTGAGATAGTAAATGCCGGTCGACCTGATTTTACTTCATCCGCCCAGTGTGTACGACTTTCGCCAGAAAACAATTCTTTACGGTCCGGTTAGTGACCTGATTCCCCCCTCCCCTGTTTTCGAGATGTATCCCATAGGATTCACCAGTATTGCTGAATATCTGGAGCGTGCTGGCTATCGGGTGCGCATTGTCAACCTTGCGGTACGCATGGTGAGAAACAGGAACTTCAGTGCCGAGAAAATGATAAAGCGCTTGAAAGCACCGGTCTTCGGTATTGACTTGCACTGGATGGTGCACTGCCATGGGTCCGTTGAGGTAGCAAAGCTGGTGAAAAAATACCACCCCGACTCAAAGCTGGTGTTCGGGGGGTTTTCCTCCTCTTATTTCTACAGGGAGCTGATTGAGTACCCCGAGGTAGACTATGTACTAAGGGGTGACTCCACCGAAGAACCTCTCCGACAGCTAATGGATTGCATAATGAAAGGGAGGGAGCCTGAAGCAGTGCCCAACCTTGTCTGGCGAGATAGCCGGGGTGAGATTAGGGAAAATCCCTTCTCTTACATCCCTTCAGACCTCGGTAGTGTCATGGTTCAGCACTACGATGGCGTGATACGCTCTGTTATCAGGCACCGAGACCTTATCAGCTACATTCCCTTTAAGGACTGGCTCCGCTATCCCATCACAGCGGTGCTTATCTGCCGGGGTTGTAACCAGAACTGTATCATTTGCGGAGGTTCGGCAGCCGCCTTCAAGCGTATCCACCACCGGGAAAAACCTGTTTTTCGGTCACCAGAATCAGTCGTGGGAAATATCAAGCAGATTGAGCGTTTCAGCCGGGGACCTATTTTCGTTCTCGGAGACCTTTATCAGAATGGGGAAGATTATGCTTATCAGGTTTTGCGGTTACTCCAGAAGGACAGGGTGAAAAACCAGCTTATTCTTGAGCTGTTCTCACCCGTTCCAAAAGAATTTCTGCACCAGATGAGCCTCGCATCTCCCAATTTCTGCCTTGAGATTTCACCCGAATCCCACGACCCTGAGATAAGAAAAATTATTGGCAGAAACTATTCCAATGAGGCGCTGGAGCAGACGCTGGGTGATGCCCTTGATGCCGGCTGCGGGCGGCTGGACGTATTCTTTATGACCGGGCTGCCGAAACAGACCACGCAGTCGGTAATGGATACCATTGACTACTGCGATTACCTGCTGGAGAAATTCAAGGCAGATAAGCGGCTATCACTCTTTATTGCTCCCATATCACCATTCCTCGACATCGGCAGTCTTGCCTTTGAGCATCCGGAGCGCTATGGCTACCGGGTACTGTTTCGAACGCTGGAAGAGCACCGCCAGGCACTGCTATCACCGAGCTGGAAATACTCCCTGAATTACGAGACGGAATGGATGACACGAGACCAGATTGCTGAGAGCGCCTATGAAGCCATCCTGCGCCTTATCCGTTTGAAGGCGAAATATGAGGTTATCTCTAAAGAGATGGCTGATATAGGGCAAAGGCGTATCGAGGCTGCCCGGGAAATGATGCACCGCCTTGACGATATATTAGCCAAGGACAGCTATGAGGAAGACTTAGCCCGATTAAAGCCCGAGGTGGACAGGATAAATACCTTTCCCGTAAGCGAGAAAATACAGCTAGAGTTACCCGTCGGGTTGGTCAAGCTGAGATTCTTAAACTCCCTCTGGTCGTGGATAACCGGACGATAATTCATACCTCCTTGGCGTTAGCTTTTTATTCCACCACTACCCCGGTGCCGTAGGCAAGTATCTCGGATGCATTCTGCATTACCATTGAGGTGGTGAACCTCATACTGACAATGGCATTAGCCCCCTGCGCCTCGGCATCCTCCACCATTCGCTGGATGGCCTGCTCCCTGGACTCAGCCATCATCTTGGTATATTCAGTTATCTCACCACCCACCACACCCCGCAACCCAGCCATAATATCCCTGCCTATATGTCTGGCTCTGATAGTGCTGCCTTTGACCATACCTATGGTCTTAACAATTTTCTTTCCCTCTATCTGGTCTGAAGTGGTGATAATCATTTCTCTACCTCCTTAAAATCCTCTTTTTTAGACTGGATTATCCTGTCTCTAATGACTATTCCCAGAAGTGTAACCCCTCCTACAGCGACTATACCAACCAGTATACGGAATGCTAATGGAATTTCAGCAGCCATAAAAAACCCTTTAGCCAGCCAGCCAATCAAAGCCAGTATAGCCAGCCCAATGACAATAAAAATCGCATTTACCATAATTCTTACCTCCAGATGGAGATTTCTATTCGAATATCTTCAAACCCTCCCCCTTGTGTTCGCCCTCCCTTGATAAGGGACGGGGGGAAGTGGTTTATAAGAGGGACTTCGTCCCTCTTTACGCCCTGTGATTTTACAGGCTTCGCCTCTCTTTTACTCTCTGTTAGCCAGCCAGCCAATCAAAGCCAGTATAACCAGCCCAATGACAATAATAATTATAACTACCACATTTATCTCCTCCAAGCGGAGATTTTTATTCGAATATCTGCCATCCCTCCCCCTTAATTTCCCTCCCTTATCAAGGGAGGAGAAAGTGGTTGTATTGTAAGAGAGGCGAAGCCTCTCTTTGACGCTCTTTTTAGTTAGCGTTTATATTTCCACATCGTCCCCTGTGGAGTATCCTCAAGGGCTATGCCTAGTTCGTCCAGTTTATCCCTTATCTCATCGGCAAGTTTCCATTCTTTGGCTTCACGGAGTTGGTTACGCGTAGAAATGAGTAGTTCAATAAAGGGCTCAGCATCAAGAGATGGCACCTCCAGAGGTTTGAGGGTCAAGCCCAGGACACCCGCAAGCTCGGTTAGCAGTTGTTTGCCTTGAACAACGCTATAACCTTCGTCACCAAATCGGTTAATATCTCTGGCTAAATCAAATAGGGTTGCCAGCGCTTGCGGTGTACCGAAATCATCATCCATAGCTTTAATAAACCTGCTGCGGTAGGATTGGGCATCTATTTGCCCGCCTTTGTCCCCTCTGGCTTCACTCCTAAGCGCCTGTCGCAGCCTTTCAGCCCCTCTCTCTGCCGCCTCCAGAATCTCTTCGGAGTAGCTGAGCGGGCTGCGGTAGTAAGAGCTAAGGATGAAGATGCGGATGGCATCGGCGCTATATTTTTCCAGTGCTTCCCTTATCGTTATCAGGTTGCCCAGTGACCGGCTCATCTTCGCCTCGTCCGTTTCATGCATTTTAAGCAGTCCGTTGTGGAGCCAGTACTTAACGAACGGCTTCTTGCCGGTGAAGCTCTCGGATTGGGCAATTTCATTCTCGTGGTGGGGAAAGAGCACGTCCTGTCCGCCGCCGTGGATATCGAGCGTCTCGCCAAGGTACTTAATCGACATGGCGCTGCACTCGATGTGCCAGCCGGGCCTGCCCTGCCCCCAGGGGCTGTCCCAGGACGGTTCGCCGACTTTTGCCTCCTTCCAGAGGAGAAAGTCCATCGGGTGCTCCTTGTCCTCCCCGGGCTCTATGCGAGCCCCGGCCATCATCGACTCCAGTGTGCGGTGGGAAAGCTTCCCGTAATCGGGAACGTTCCTCACCCGAAAATAGACGTTGCCACCGACAATGTAAGCAAACCCCTTATCTACCAGACCCTGGACAATCTCTATCATCTTGTCTATCTCGCCCATTGCTCGTGGGTATACATGCGCCGGGAGGACGTTCAGTGCCTTCATATCCTCGTCATAGCGTTCGACATACTTCTGCGTCAACTCCGGAACCGAAACACCGAGCTGGTTGGCGTGGGCGATGATATTGTCCTCGATGTCGGTGATGTTCTGGACGTGCTTCACCCTGTATCCGCGAAATTCAAGGTAGCGCCGGACAATATCAAAAAAGATGTAGCTCATGGCATGGCCTATGTGACAATCAGCATAAGGATTAATCCCGCAGACATACATCTTTACTTCATCGCCCTGGGGCACAAACTCCTCTTTTCGTCCTGAAAGGGTGTTGTATACTTTCATCCTCTGTCTCCTGTTATTAAAGCAACAGCGCAGGCAGCTATTCCTTCTCCCTGACCTATGTAGCCCAGCCCGTTTGAGGTGCTGGCTTTCACACTCACCTGGCTGAGAGTAATGCCCAGAGTCCGGCTCAACTTCTCTCGCATCGGTTCAATAAAATCTCTAAGCCTGGGTTGCTCAGCTACAATGGTAGCATCAACATTATCTATCAGCCAGCCCTTTTCAGCAAGCTTATCCTTTACTTTTTTCAGCAGCACTAGGCTGGAAACATCCTTGTACTCAGGGTCGCCGGGCGGGAAATGGCTGCCAATGTCTCCTAAAGCGGCAGCCCCAAGCAGGGCATCAATGACAGCATGGGTTAGAACATCGGCATCACTCCAGCCACTGAGCCCTTTATCGAATGGTATATCCACCCCGCCCAGCACCAGTCTTCGCCCTGAAATAAGGGGATGGACATCATAACCTATACCAATGCGCATCTTACTTTCCATGTTTTTGCCATAAAACCTCGGCTAAAGCCAGGTCGTCGGGGGTGGTTATTTTTATGTTATCGTAGGAGCCCATATAGAGCTTAACCTTATAGCCTAATTTCTCCACAGCTCTGGCATCATCGGTCACATCATACTTCAACTGACGATAGGCTTCAGTTATTATATCAGAACGAAACACCTGCGGGGTCTGCACTGCCCACAGGTTTTGTCGCGGTGGTGTCCCCTGGACAATCTGGTCATCTCCAGCCACCTTGATAGTATCGGTAACCGGGACGGCAGCTACCGCAGCGCCTGTCTCCTGAGCCGTTTCCAGGCCCTGCTCAATCAAGTCATCGGTTACCAGCGGTCTTGCTCCGTCATGGATTACCACCCAGCTACAATTACTGAGCCTGTTGAGTCCAGCGACCACTGAATCCTGGCGGCGTTCACCACCGGGGCAAACGTCGGTTACTTTAGGCCACCCCTGTTCAGCTACCAGTTGCTCTCCCTGCTCCAGGTTTTGCTGGCTGAGGACAATAACAATCTGGTTAATGGAGTTGCACTTTTGAAAGGTATCAACCACATAGGCTAAAACAGGTTTTTTGCCTAAAAGGGCAAATACCTTATCCACCCCGCCCATCCGCTGGCTCGAGCCTGCAGCTACAATAACCGCTCCCACCTTTTGTTGCTCGTTTCCCTTCATGCTCTAAACCTATTTCCTGCCTGAATTAGATTAAATTGAGTTTACACATATTTAGGTTGTTTATCAACCTAAATTCAAACTATTCTTGCATTACTACCCAAAATCAAGTAAAGTCAATTCATGGCAAAATCGGACAAATCCGGCACCAGGGCTATCTTTGTCTGTCAGCACTGCGGCCGGGAGGAGCTGAAATGGCTGGGACGCTGCCCCACCTGCCAGGAGTGGAACAGTTTTGTTGAAACAACGGTAGCGGCTCAGGCCAGTTCCCCCAGGCATGCTTCCCCGGTCAGTCCACCCCAGGAGCTATCCCAGGTCGTTATTGAGGCAGCCGACCGTTTTTCACTTCCCCTGGCTGAATTTAACCGGGTGCTGGGGGGAGGGCTGGTGCCCGGCTCTCTGATGCTCACCGGCGGTGACCCCGGCATTGGCAAATCCACCCTCCTGCTTCAGGTTTCAGCCCTGGTAGCCCGGGCCCGGGGCAGGGTGGTTTATGTCTCTGGTGAGGAAACACTCCACCAGATTAAGCTCAGGGCAGAGCGCCTGGGAATAAAAGGCGATAATCTTTACCTTCTGGCGGAAACTGATTTGGAGATTAGCCTGAGCCAGATTGAGGAACTATCACCCAGCCTGGTGGTTATTGACTCCATTCAGGCAGTTTATCTCCCCGAGCTGGATACAGCGCCGGGCAGCATCACCCAGGTGCGGGAGTGCACCATGAGGCTTATGCACTGGGCAAAGCTCAGTGGGGTGCCGGTTTTCATTGTCGGGCATGTAACCAAGGACGGTGCTATTGCCGGTCCCCGGACTCTGGAACACATCGTGGATGCGGTGCTCTACCTTGAGGGTGAGCCTTTCAGTGCCTATCGACTGCTGCGCTGTGTGAAAAACCGCTTTGGCTCCACCAACGAGATAGGTGTCTTTGAGATGAAGGAACAGGGGTTGGTCGAGGTGGAGAACCCATCAAAGGCATTTTTATCACAGCGGTTTGCTGAGGCTGTTGGCTCAACGGTGGTGCCTGTCCTTGAGGGCAGCCGACCCCTGCTGGTGGAGATTCAAGCCCTGACCAATCCCACCAGTTTTGGCTTACCCCGGCGCACTGCTAATGGCGTTGACTTTAACCGCCTGCTGCTGGTTACTGCCGTGCTGACCAGGCGTATCGGCTTGAAGCTCGGCAATCAGGATATTATGGTCAATGTTGCCGGAGGACTCAAGATTGGGGAGCCGGCGGCCGATTTAGGCATCGCCCTGGCTGTTACTTCCAGCGCTCGTGATGTTGCTGTTGACCCGGAACTAGCGGCGGTGGGGGAGGTGGGGCTCAGTGGTGAGCTGAGAGCGGTCTCTCAGCTAGACAGACGGGTGAATGAAGCCGCCCGGATGGGCTTTAAACGCTGCCTGGTACCTAAAGTCGGTGCCAGCGTCACCCCATCCCCCAAAGACATCCAGCTTATCCCCACCAGCACCCTCAGAGAAGCAATCAGGGTGGGGCTGGTTAGTAAGGGCTAATTATTTTGCAGTTTGCCCCTGTTCAAGAATCTTGAAATCAATAATGCTGTAAGAATATATGCCGGGATCGCCTATTCTGTAGGGGTCGCGAAGAGCGATATATGTGGGATAGCCAGCATTTCCATTATACCGAATGTCAAGTTGATTGAATCCTTTCCCCTCCTTTTCTCTCAGAGCTTTACGGATTCTGTCAAAAAGGTCTGGAACCGTATCAAGGCTGTTTATATCCAGAGAGCCACCTTTCACCAACTCTTCCGAAGTCGCAATACCATCTTCTACTCTTACATATACTTCTGAATACCCCTCGCCTGTCCACGCCCTGAGAGTGTATTCATAGTTTGATATTTCCTTGCTTTCCCAGACCTTTTCGTGACTATCCAGTTCAGTTTCTAAACGGGCATATCTGATTTCCCTTGGTTCAAGAACCTTGAAATCATAGATGGTGTACTCATAATCACCCTGAATGCGCAAGAGTTGACCCTCGGGTTGGCTTGTGAGTTCGATGTGTGTCGGGTAGCCAAGGTCAGCATCGTAACGAATCACGAGTCTGCTAACCCCGTCTTCATCTCTGTCTGCCAGGGCTCTGCGGATTCTGTTAAAGAGGTCTGGAACCGTATCAAGGCTATCAATATTGGCTGGAACTGGGTATATCTTACTGGTAAAATGGGCCTCCAGCCCTTCTGATATGGCGGTACCGTCTTCTACCCGTACCGCTACTTGCGAATACCCCTCATCGGTCGATGCTCCAAGAGCTCCAAGAGTATATTCATAATCCGATATGCCCTTACTCTGCCACAGGCTTTCGTATTTATTTAGTTCAGCTTCTAACTGGGCATATCTAATGTGCGTGTTTACCATATAGCCGAGGAATATTATTAGAAGGATGACAACAACAATAAGAGCAGACAGGCTCCGCCACCTGTGTGCAGGCAGATATTCCAGTATTGAGAAAGGGAGCTTCTTTATTTCGGCTGCTTCTTTACGACTTTGACTATCCATACCCCGTTCTCCTTATGCCATGCGTTAACACGTGTTGTAACTATATATACGGAGAAGCAGGAAAAGTATCACATGCCCTAGTCCACAAACGGTATCACGCAGATAAAGCGCAGAATCTCCTCACCGTTGTTTTTGAAGCAGTGGGGCTCGTCAGGGGGGACGAAGACGACGCTGTCTCTGGCGATTGATGTTTCCCCCTGCTCACTTACCGCCACCCCCCGACCGTCAAGTACAAATACCTCGTGCTCCCAGGCGTGGGTGTGGTATGGGGTTGAACTGCCGGGGTCTACCTCAAAGACGCGCATACAATAGTTTGGCGCCCCGTCATCAGCGTTAATAACCTCGCGCTTGACTACTCCGGGCATCTCCTGAATGGGCTTGGTATCAAGGTATTTACTCACTTTCATATCTACCATCCTTATTTTTATTGCTCTTTCTCGTATTCGGCAACTGCTATGGTCTTTATGCCGCCTCTTTCCCCGTATTCTGCCTCCACCGTCATTGAAACAGGCTGCAACAGTTGCGTTAAATCCTTGAGGATGCGGTTTACGGCGTGCTCCTGCAATATTCCCACATTACGGTAGGAGGTTAAATAATATTTCAGAGACTTGAGTTCCACCAGGGAGCTATCCGGCAGGTAGCTTATTGTCAGCTTTCCGAAATCGGGCAAGCCTGTCCAGGGACAGACCATAGTAAACTCATCAGTCTCGTAGACTACCTCGGTTGCCGAGCCGGGATAGTCAAAGGGAACCGCTTCAAGCACGGCAACATCTATGGCATCTTCCTGCTGGATATCGAATCGCCTTGAGGCATACTTGTCTATTTCCATCTAACCTCACCCCCTAGTTTTTATTAGATTTCGCTTTTAAGAATAGCATAAAACCTGTCCTTGGCGCTCCGTTCGAGCCAGGGATAATGACCGCATTTCTCCAGCAGGATGAACCGAAAGTCCTTCAGAACGCGAGAAAGTGGTTCTTCCACCCCTTCGGGGAGGTGGGGGTCGTAGTCGCCATGTATTGCCAATACGGGACACTGGATGTTCTTCCCAAGCTCTAACAACTCCCCGCTGCTTCTCAGCTCCTTAGCTCCTTCCCATACGCTCTGATTGATATCGTACTGGACTTCCAGCGCCTCGTGGTCGTATGACAAAGGGTCATACGAATCAGCTTTGGCAAATAACTTCCCAAGCCGAGCCATAGGCGTGTTTTTATCTTCGGTGGCGGGGTCGTTCAGGGTTTCTACCAGGGATAGGGCTTCCACTCTTTCTTCTTCACCAAGCCGACTCAACCTGGTTCCCACAATATTTGCGGCATATTCTTCCTCAAATGGCCCACTCCCAACGAGTACGAGCTTTTTTACCAGCGAAGGATACCGGGCGGTGAAAATAAAACTAAGCATCGCACCCCATGAGTGTCCTATCAATGTGACAGGAATAGCTCCGTTCTTCTCTAAAACATCCTTTAGCTCCTGGACCTGCCCTTCTAATGTCGCTGCTGTCTGGAGTGGCTCAAGAATCCCCTTAATGGAGGAGAGCTCTCTAGCCAACGGTGCCACTTCTCCCGGCGCACCCGGTCCTCCGTGAATGACAGCTACATTGAAGGGTTCGTTTCCATACTTTCTTAAGTTCCTCATATTTATATCACCTTTAACCTCTTAATGGTATAAAGATAAACAGGTTCCTCTAATAGCCCCACGAATTAGTTCAAAAACATTTTAGCACTATTTGAAATCTAGAGTGAATAATAAAGGGGAGGGGGGTCAGGGGGATAGGTTACCACAAACCTCATTATTTGAGTTGGTGGGGGGAATGTTTGGGCTGGAGCAAATTAGCTAGTTTAGCCAACCATACCCAGGAATACGCCAGCGGCGGTAGCTGTGCCGATTACCCCGGCAATATTTGGTCCCATAGCATGCATCAGCAAAAAGTTCCTGGGGTTGGCTTCCTGGCCCATCCTCTGGACTACTCTGGATGCCATTGGCACCGCGGAGACACCGGCAGCGCCTATCATCGGATTAATCTTCTCTTTGCTAAAGAGGTTCATCAACTTTGCCAGAGCCAGACCAAAGGCAGTAGAGGCAGAAAAAGCTACCACTCCCAGGCCAAATACTATCATACTGTCTACCTTGAGGAAGGACTCGGCGCTCATAAAGCAGCCGACACATAGACCGAGGAGAATGGTAAGTACATTCATAAAGGCGTTGGCAGCAGTATCAGCCAGTCTATCAGTAACGCCACTAACAGCCAGCAGGTTGCCAAACATGAACATACCGATGAGGGGAGCTGACTTGGGCACCAGCAGGATAATAATAACAGCAGCAATTAAAGGGAAGAAGAGTTTTTCAGTCTTGGACACCGGCCTTAACTGTGGCTTCATGTATATTGCCCGCTCTTTTTTGGTAGTGAGCAGTTTGATTATGGGTGGCTGAATAATGGGCACTAGCGCCATATAGGTATAGGCGGCTACAGCAGTAGCCCCGATAAAATGGGGAGCAAGCTTATTAGTCAGATAAACAGTAGTCGGTCCATCAGCACCACCGATTATACCAATTGAGCAGGCTTCATTTATGCCAATTTTCGCTATGTCAGGAGATATTACACTTCCTATCAGCAAAGCTATAAAAAAGGCGAAGTAAACACCGAATTGTGCCCCGGCACCCAGAATTAAGGTCTTCGGGTTAGCAATAAGGGGACCGAAGTCTTCCATAGCGCCCAAGCCAAGAAAGATAAAGCAGGGTATTAGCTCCCAGGCGAGACCGTAGCGAAATATCCTGGATATTAAGCCGGCGGGCTCGCCGCCTATAGCATAGGATTCGACAACCTTACCGGCAACTATGGACTCCATCAATCCGCCGAAAGGCAGGTTGACCAGAACCACACCAAAGCCAATGGGCACCAGCAGCAGGGGCTCCATTTTTTTGGCGATGCCCAAGTACAGAAGGACACAGCCAATGAGTATCATCAATATTGGGCTGGGCCACCCAAAGAGATTAGCAAACCCAGTTTCAAAAAGGCCGAACACCAGTTATACCCCTATCAGGTTTATAGACATTTACTCATCAATATTCAATAGTAGCTAGCAAATTACCTGCCTCCACCACCTCCCCCACAGAAGCTTTTAGCTCAGTAATTGTGCCAGCTACCGGAGCTAATATCGGGTTCTCCATCTTCATTGACTCAATAAAGCAGATTACGTCTCCCTCCTGAACCGCATCCCCTGTTTTAACTTCTACACTAATAATCTTGCCTGTTATCGGGACTTCGACAATTTCCTGCGCCAATTCTAAGCTCCTTTCTTGCTGTCGCCAGTTTCGTCCTTACCGATGCCGATTCTGCTAATCACTAGTCCAGCTAGCCATATTGCTATAGCCAGAATAATTAGCACTAAAAAGACAATACCAAAGCCTACCCCACCAATCTGCAAAGCACGACCCCATTCTACTTCCATATCTACTACCAACCTGATTCTGGTAAATTAAAAAAGGGCGGGTAATCTATCTATTTTAGCTCCCGCCCTTTCTATAACCCTTGGCTTTTTCTATCTATCATCACAAACCTAAGGTTCAACATCTCCCACCAATGCTTCTACTGCTGCTGGACGCACTACAATCTCATCCCCTTCTAGGTCAACTACGGCCGTGTCTCCTGAGCGGAATTGACCACGGAGCAAACTGTCTGACAGTTTATCTTCAACCATGTCTTGAATCACTCTGCGTAAAGGTCTGGCTCCAAAGACCTCATCGTAGCCCTTCTCACCTAGGAAGTCTTTGGCAGCATCGGTTACCTCAAGCTTTACCCCCTTTTCCACCAGTTGCTGGTTTACTATGGCCAGCATCAAATCAACTATCTTCCGAATATGCTCCCTGGTCAGCGCGTGAAATACCATCACGTTATCAATGCGATTGAGAAACTCAGGACGGAAGGTCTTCTTTAGTTCTCCGAGCAACTTCTCCTTCATCCTCTCGTAGTCCATCTGCTGAGTCTTAGCTTCATCACTTCGCGAGGCAAAACCGATTGCGCTCCCCTTCCTGATAAGCTCAGCACCGATGTTACTGGTCATAACAATAATACTGTTGCGGAAATCAACCCGGCGACCTTTGGCATCGGTTAAGTGTCCATCATCAAATATTTGCAGTAAGATATTAAAGACGTCAGGGTGCGCTTTTTCAATCTCATCAAGGAGGATGCAGCAGTATGACTTGCGTCTCACGGCTTCGGTCAATTGCCCGCCTTCATCGTAGCCGATATATCCTGGCGGTGCCCCGACCAATCGGGATACCGTGTGTCTCTCCTGATATTCTGACATATCGAGCCTGATGAGAGCATCTTCACTGCCAAACATAAATTCAGATAGGGCTTTGACCAGTTCTGTCTTACCTACACCCGTCGGACCGAGAAAGATGAAGTTGCCTATGGGATGCCTCGGGTCCTTAAGCCCGGCTCGGGCTCGCCTCACCGCCCTGGCAACAGTGTCAATAGCTTCATCCTGACCAACAATGCGCTTGTGCAGTACCTCTTCCATTTGAAGTAGCCGACTGGTCTCCTCTTCAGCCAGTTGCACTACCGGAATCCCTGTCCACATGCTAACCACTTCAGCAATGTTTTCGGCGGTGACCACCGGCTTCTCCTGCTCCAGTTCAGTGAGCCACTGCTCTTTCAGTTGCTTTATTTTCTCCTCAATTTGAAGCTCCTGCTGGCGCAGTTCAGCAGCATAATCATATCGCTGGCTAGCCAGAGCATCCTCCTTCTCCCTGCGCAAGCTATCTTCCGTCTGCCTCTCTTCTTTCAGGGAGTCTGGCATAGTCCGGTATTTTATCCTGACTCTTGAGGATGCTTCGTCAATAACGTCGATTGCCTTATCAGGCAAGAAGCGGTCAGGTATATATCTGGCGGATAACGTGGCTGCTGCACGGAGTGCCTCGTCGCTTATCGTCAGTTTGTGATGCTCTTCATAACGCTCCTTAACCCCGTGCAGAATCTCCAGAGTCTCATCTACAGAAGGTTCCTCTACCAAGATGGGCTGGAAGCGGCGTTCCAGAGCGGGGTCTCGCTCCACATGCTTACGGTAATCATCAAGAGTAGTAGCACCGATGCACTGCAATTCTCCCCTTGCCAGAGATGGCTTGAGAATACTGGCGGCGTCAACCGCCCCTTCAGCTGCCCCGGCACCGACAATAGTATGAAACTCATCAATAAAGAGCACACAGTTTCCTGAAGTTTTTATCTCATTTATGATTTTTTTCAGACGTTCTTCAAATTCACCCCGGTATTTTGTCCCGGCTACCACCGCTGCTATATCCAGTGTTACTAGCCGTTTGTCCTCCAGTGTCTCAGGAACATCACCAGCAGCAATGCGGTGAGCCAGGCCCTCTACAATTGCCGTCTTTCCCACTCCCGGTTCACCAATGAGGGCCGGATTGTTCTTGGTTCGGCGGCTGAGGATTTGGACTACCCGTTCAATCTCCTTAACCCGCCCGATAATTGGGTCGAGTTTCCCGGCACTAGCGGCTGCTGTCAGGTCAACACTTAGCTGGTCCAGAACTGGAGTACGATTTGCGGTGCGGTTAAGCCTGGTCCTGCCTGCACTTTGACTGAGGACATGAGTTGTTTCGGTGCGCGCTTGCTCCAGGGTAATGCCAAAGCTATCTAATACACCGGCGGCTACTCCTTCCCCCTCATGCAGCAATCCAAGTAGAAGGTGCTCTGTGCCAATATAATTATGGCCGAGGTGACGAGCCTCATCTATAGCCAGTTCAATGACCCTCTTAGCTCTAGGGGTAAGCCCGATTTCACCTGCACTGGATTTCTCACCACGCCCAATAATAAATTCCACTGCCGAGCGTACCTTGTTCAGGCTTATACCCAGGTTGGTGAGAACCTTAACTGCCACCCCTTCCTCTTCACGTATTAAGCCAAGCAAGATGTGCTCTGTGCCAATGTAGCTGTGGTTAAGTTTCTGCGCCTCTTCTTGAGCTGAGGTGAGGACTCGGCGAGCTCGTTCTGAAAATTTCTCAAATCGGCTAGGCATCTTTTCTCCTTAGAACCACTCCCCCTCGGAGACAAACCATACTTATTATAAATCAACTTATAGTAAAGGTCAAAGGCTGAGGCAAAAACTGCCTGTCAACCTTATACACTTATCGGTAAAGCCTCCTGGCAGTGACTTATTTTCCACAAGGGGTTGCCCCCTCAGTATCATCCGCGCTGGGGTGTTTCACTTCCGTGTTCGGGATGGGAACGGGTGGTTCCACCCCGCCCAAACCACCAGGAGACTTAACCATCTACCCCACATAGACTATAAAAGGAACCACAGCAATTAAATCTCGGCTCCTCAACAGTCTCAATAGTAAGTTTAGCACCAAGTCTGAGATTGGTCAAGTCCCTGCTGTTCAACTTTAACTAACGCACCTGATTTGTGCCTAATCTTTAGTAACCCCCTCCCCCTTTAGGATTTCGATATTAGGATTTAGTATTTTCTTAGGAGGGGGAAGAAAAAGAAAGAGGGGCACAAGCCCCTCTTAGACTGCCCAGTCAAGTAGTCGTATTGACATAAGCAAAGTAATAAGTATAATAAGAACAAAAGTAAAATTGCGTTTAATAACTTGGAGGTAAAAGACGAAAATGGGTAGAAAAAAGATACATGTAAAGGAGTATGACCGACGGCCACCTAAGAAGGAAAAGGAAACCTCTTGGGTAGAGAAAGCTGTTGCGAAAATGGACAAGAGCCTTAAGAAAGATATGGCGAAAATTGACAAGGACGTGCGTAGATAAGAGCTTCAGCAGGAGGGCAATATGCCAGACCCAAAAGACTTTATGGATGATGACCACGTATTTGTTAAAGGGCATGTAAGGCGTAAACAAGCAGACACTACCATAGGTCGTAGACGTAGGTTTTGGTTTTGGAATATCGCTTGGTACTGGCGTTTACTCATATTCTTTGGTGGTCTATTTGGTATTATCGCGTTGATAATAGTATCTCTTTTGAAGAACCCCTTAATATTACTTGGTTTGTTGGGCGCTGGTGTTCTATGGTTTATTGCCACACACCCACCCCATAGGAAAAAACAGGCTAAGACGTTAACCAGAGACAGAAAGATAGGTTCATTCTAAAATATACAATAAAAGGAAGAGGGGGCGAAAGCCCCCTCTTGGACTCCTTTAATATTTTGACGAAAAACGAATCAATGCCCAGCCCCCACCTAACAGAAAGACTATCATAATCGTACTATTTAGTGCTGCCACACCACTTGAATACGTGGGGGTGGTGATGGTTGCTACCGTAGTACTAAGTTCAGGCTCCAAGACCATGCCGATGCGTATGAAAATGGCAGCTATTATTAGCGCTAAAATCATGTTCATTAGCTGTAAACGACCTCCGAATATAAATACCAGTGTCTCTATCACTTAACATTATAACACTATTTTCCCCTTCCCTTTATGAATAGTTAAGGGGAGGGGGGCAGGGGGATTGAAAGGGGCGCGAGCCCCTTTAAGAAAAATAATTCCCTCTCCCCTTTATTGAAGGGGAGAGGGATACAGGGTGAGGGGTTACCACAAATTTATATAGACAAAATTATCAGTTGAGATTGCTTCGCTACGCTCGCAATGACATCGCCCCCCAATAAAACAAAAAAATCTATGGCAGAATAAACCACCATAGATTTTTCTTTTTGCCTAATATCAACTCTGAAGCAGGTCAAGCCCTCGACCATTAGTACGGTTAAGCTAAAGACATTACTGCCCTTCCACCTACCGCCTATCAAACAAGTAGTCTACTTGCGGTCTTACCTTCTATAAATAGAAGTGGGAGATCTAATCTTGGGGACGGCTTCGCACTTAGATGCTTTCAGCGCTTATCCGAACCAGACTTAGCTACCCAGCTATGCCCCTGGCGGGACAACTGGAGCACCAGAGGTCTGTCCCTCTCAATCCTCTCGTACTAGAGAGAGCCCCCCTCAAA
>CAYNFT010000017.1:0-28482 GCA_964396535.1 uncultured Dehalococcoidales bacterium
ACCATTGATGGTCTTACTATCATGCAAAAGACAGTAACTGTCTCAGCGGGTAGTTCAACGAAGCCGGTTACCATCAAGAACTGCGTCCTGTCCAATGACAAGGGAACGGCCGATTTAACCCTGATTAGCAGCACAGGCTACCTGAAGGTTGAGAACTGCGAACTCGATATGACCGCCGGTACCAAGACGGATACCGGTATGAGTATTACCAGTGGCACGGCTAAGGTTAGCGGTTGTAGCCTTGCTCTCGGTAGCTCTGCCGACACAGCCATCAATGTACCGAGTGGTACTCCTACCGTAGAGGTTAGCGGCTGCACCGTCACCGGTGCCAGTGGTACCGGTTACACAACCGCCGCAGCTGGCAGCACGGCTAAAATAACCGATTCTACCATTGATGGATGCCAGACAGCGGTTGCTTTGACGGATAATGCCACCCTGACTCTCCGCGGCAATACCATCAAGAACAGCACCAATCCAACCTCAACCACATACGGCTCTGCTATTAACCTTGATGGGGCTGGGCCGGTACTTATCGAGAGAAACGACATTGTGGATAACGCCGGTTACTCGATAGATGTTGCCGTTAACGGTGCTAATGTCACTGCGATTGGCAACAGCATGAGCGGAAACGTTAAGGGGTTGAGGAGTACTGACTCTTCAGCTACTGTTAATGCGGTACTCAACTGGTGGGGCGCTGCCTCAGGTCCGACGATAACTGGCAATCCTGCCGGCACTGGCGACCCGGTAAGCAGCTACGTAGACTACGAGCCGTGGGCTAGTGCTACTATACCCGATGTAAGCACCGGGGACTGTGCAGCTTATGGTGCCTACGACAAGTCAACCACTATCGGCGTATCGTATGAATCTGATACGGCAACGACAAGCATCACATTAGCCAATTATGCCTCCAACCCGGCATCGCTTGCCCCTCCGCTAGCTGCATTGGCGGGCGGATACTACGAAGTGTATTCACCGAATGCCCCTGCTGGGAGTGAGAACACTATCAAGTTCTACAACTCAGCAATAGACAAGAATACACGTGCCTATTACTGGAGCAGTGTTGCTGGCGAGTGGGTAGCTTGTTCAGACCAGGGAGTTGCCGGCACCGCAGCCTATGTCTGGGTAACTGTTGGTCTTATTGGTACAGTTCCAACTTCACCGAGCAATTCCGAGCTGGGCGGCACGCCATTTGTCCTTGTTGAATCGATACCGAAGCCTGCGGTAGAACTCCTATCTCCAACAGTCGGAGGCTACGATGTTCCGATTGAACCGATGTTCACCTGGAAAGCGGCTACGGGAGCTATTCGCTACGAGGTTGCGCTAGGTGAGGACCCAACCTTTGCCATCATAGATTGGAGTTACAATGTAGACGGAACTTTCTACAAGGCTGTGGAAGAGCTTAAGTACTCCACTACCTACTACTGGAGGGTGAGAGCCTTAACCGGTGAACCCTACATGGTAGGCAGGGTTTGGGTAACTCCTGCTGGAGATTGGGCGACAGGTATATTCACCACCAAGGCGGAACCAGTAGCAGCAGAGGAAGAAGAACCGGTAGAAGCACCGAAGGTAGATGTGGAAGTGAAACCAGCGGACATAACGGTGACAACAGAGGCTGCTGTTCCAAGCGGCATTCTGTGGACCATAGTCGCTATCGGTGCGGTACTGATTATCTCCTTGATTGTCCTGATAGTCAGGACCAGACGTGTAGCCTAGTAAACCATCTGGTTCTAACTTGACGGGTAATACCTGAAACGGTTAGAAAGGGAGGTCGCCGAAGGCGACCTCCCTTCTTTTTAGTAACTATATTCCCCGGAGAATATAAGAGGGGCGAAGCCTATCTTATAATATCTTCCTCCTCTCCTTTCAAGGAGAAAATAATAAGGGAAAGTTTAAGAGAGGCGAAGCCTCTCTTATCTCTTAGGGTGTTAAAGAGGGACGAAGTCCCTCTTATAAACCATTCCCCCTCTCCTTTCGAGGAGGGGGGGATAAAGGGGGTGAGGTTAATAAAAATTGACTTCCACCCTAAAGCGGGGCTAAAATTCGCCATATGGCGACAATCAAGGCGGGAACTCGCCCCGTGTCGACAGCGATAGTTCTTGCCGTAGCTTTAGCACTGATTTTGCTGCTGAGCCTGCTTGGCTCAATCTTCCCTACAAGCCCAGCAACTGCTACCCCGGATGAAGTCCGGTGGTCCAGGGTAAATATTCCAGCCGAGGGCGAGATAGGTAATTGGGTGCTGGCTAGCGGCTCAAGTGTCCAACACCTGACAATGGCTAATGATAGCACCCTATATTGCTACGCCAGCCCGTCGGGGACAGACCACACACTGTTTAAGTCCACGGATACTGGCTGTAGCTGGTCATTTACTGGCGAGGTCAGGGAAGCCATAGTTGATATAGCCACCGCCCCTGATGATGCCAACATTATTTATTACGCCACCGAATCCAGTATCTATAAATCTGCCGATGCGGGTAACAGCTTCGCACCATTGCCATCAAGCCCCGGCGGGGCTGGCGCTGATAATATAACAATCGCCTGCATTGATGTTGCCCGGCTTGGTAGCAATAATATTGTTGCCGTCGGCACGGTAGATAGCGATAATTCACAATACGGTGGCGTTTATACCCTGGACGAGAATGAGACACTCCCTAGCTGGTTAGATACCAACATAGATAACTATGATGCCTGTGCTGTAACTTTCTCTCCAAACTTTGACACTGACCGGCAGGTCGTGGCTGTGGTCACTGATGAGCAAGATATCCTTGTTACCGCCAGAATCGGTGACGGTAGCTGGGGTCAGATTATCGGTGATGCTACCATTGGAAGTTTGGTACCAATATCAGCGTCTATTGCCTTTCCCGATGACTACGACGCAACCACTGAAGACTATATCCTGTTCGTGGCTATTGATACTGGCAGTGGTAACGGTGATGTATATAAAGTTAATGGGAAGTGGGCACCAGACAGCTCAATAGCTACTGACCTTAATATTGGTGCTGTCTATAGCCTGAGCGATGTTGATGTTACCGGGCTGGCTGTTAACGGTAATACCGCTGCGGCAAGTCTGCTGGCTGGTGCTGCCAGTAGTAACCAGGTCTACATTAGCACCGATAGCGGAGAAAACTGGATAAGAAGCACCAAACAACCAACAGGGCAGCCCAAAACATGCCTGCTTATGGCTCCTGATTTTGTCAGTAGCGGCACAGCCTACGCTGCTACCATTGGAACTGAGAGTGCCTTTTCCTATACCACAGATGGAGGTGTTACCTGGAATCAGTCGGGTTTAATTGATACCAAGATAAGCGGGAATGGCATTATTGACCTGTCATTATCTCTTAATTATAGCCAGGATGGCACCTTGTTTATGCTGACCTTTGATACAGCGCATACAGAGCACAGTCTGTGGCGGAGTCTGAATGGGGGGGCAAAATGGGAAAGAGTGTTTAGCAGCACTCTGGGTAATATAGACAGCATTAACCTGGTTGAGCTTTCCCCCAGATATGGCAGTGGCAGCCAGGTAGTGTTTCTAGCCGGGACTGATAATGGCACTCCAGCAATATGGAAATCGGCAGATAACGGACAAACCTTCATATGTCGAAGTGCTCCCTCCTCCGTTGATATATGGACAGTGGTTAACGATAATACCCTGTTTTTAGGTAGCTACAATGGTACTAATGGACTGGTGTACCGAACAACAGATAGCGGTTCTTCCTATTCTACCGGGGTAGTGGCCGGTAGCCAGTCGTTAAAGTCTATCGTCCGCTCACCAAACTATGAGCAGGACGAGACCATCCTGATAGGTAATACCGGCGGCTGGGTCTACTGCTCCAGGGATAATGGTACCTCATTCAAGCCATTACCACTGGATGCTACTTCGCCACCACTTACTGGCTCCATAACTGTTGCCTTCGACTCTGAATTCGCTGGTAATAACACTGTTTATGCCGCTAGTAACTCCGCAGACAAGGGTATCTACCGCTTTATCATTAACAAGAGTACTGAGTGGGAAAGCGTAGATGGCACTCTGCCCGCTGGCAGCACGCTCAGCCAAATTGCTGTGTCAGCTGATGGGGCCTTGTATGCCACTAACTCACAGTCAGTAGATACCACAGAGAGAGAGGGAGGCATGGAGCGCTCGCTTAATCCAGCATATCCCCTGAGTCCAACCTTTGAGACGGTAACCCGTGGCCTTGATGATGGTGTTACTCTAAGTGGACTGTGGCTACAGGGCAATCAATTGTGGTCGATTGATACTAAAAACAACAGGCTGGTGACCTATACAGATAGCTTAAACTTGCCGGTTACTCTTACCTCGCCGTCTAATAAGGCATCAGGTACAGATACAAGAAATGTTATCCTTGAGTGGGGGACACTGAGGGGAACTACTGAATATAAGTGGCAACTTGATTATGATACTGACTTCTCCACCGTGCCTACGGATTTTGAGGGAGATACTAGGGCAAGTTCAGTCCGATTACCAGCACTTGATACGGATACCACCTACTACTGGCGGGTGAGAGCCACCGAGCCGGTATTAAGCCGATGGTCAGCCAAGCGGTCCTTCACCACTGCCCTTGGTCATACAGCCGTTGCTCCCGAGCTCTTGAGTCCTAAAGCTGGTGTCACTGAGACATCTCTAAAACCTTTATTTCAGTGGAGCGCTATAGCCGGAGCAGAAAGTTATGAGCTAGTAGTATCAATCGATTTTTCCTTTGCTAATCCCGCAATAGCGAAAATTGGCAATTATGCCCTGCCAGCCACTGCCTGGCAAAGTAACATAAACTTGGACTACAATACCACCTACTACTGGAAGGTTAGAGCCGTCGGTTCAAGCAGCTATAGTGCCTGGAGCGCTGTTGGTGCCTTCACCACCGAGTTACCACCAGCTCTTGGTCATACAGACGTTGCTCCCGAGCTCTTGAGTCCTGAAGCTGGTGCTACTGAGATATCGCTAAAACCTTTATTTCAGTGGAGCGCTATAGCCGGAGCCGAAAGTTATGAGGTAATAGTGTCAACCGGTTTTTCCTTTGCTAATCCTACAATTGTGAAAATTGGTAATTATGCTTTACCGGCCACTGCCTGGCAAAGTAACATAAACTTGGACTACAATACCACCTACTACTGGAAGGTTAGAGCCGTCGGTTCAAGCAGCTATAGTGCCTGGAGCGCCGTTGGTGCCTTCACCACCTTGTCACCACCAGCTCAACCGTCCCCAGAGCCAGAATCGTCAACCTCACTATCACCCCAACCATCATCACCGCCCTCCTCTTCATCTCCAGTTCAGTCAACTATCCCCGACTGGGTAATATATCTAACCGCTGCTCTGCTCCTGACCACAGTGTTACTGTTAATTACCTTGCTGTTAGTGGTCACGATAAGACGCTCCAAAAGTGGTTAAAAAAGACCAACAGTCCTTGAGTCTACCTACCTAAAAGAACAAAGATTAAGTTTGTGCGTCTACTCAGCACCAAGGTAGAATAGTAGCTTGAGTATGAGATATAATAGGATGAAAAGACTGGTCTGTATAATACGTATAAAAGGTTGGCAGTTTTTACATGAAACGAGTCTTTCGGCGTATCAAAACTAACCTTTTGATAATTTACAAATGCTTAGATGATGATAGACTAATAACGAGGCGGCCTATGTCCAGACCGCCTCAAGGAAGGCCGAAAGCAGAAAATTAACAATGGTCCAGCTAATCGTCTGTAGCCTTCCCTAATTTATTATCACACATAGGAATCAAATTATCAACACCACAAATAAGACAGGAGGAGTGGCGTGAAAAGACATAGAAATTATCAAAGCCTCGTGAAAGGTCTGGCTTTCCTTTTGATGTTGGCGTTAGTGCTACTCTCCCCCGGTGTAGCATATGCTGAGGAGGCCACTGTGGTCAGCCTCTCAGCACCAAATCAGGTCAATCCAGGAGCTGAATTCAGTGTAAACATACTTGTTCAGCCCGGCACTGCAATAGCTGGTGTCCAGTTTGATCTGACTTTTGATTCCTCACTCGTTACTGTCGATAGTGTCGAAGAGGGTCAATTGCTATCTCAGGGTGTAGCAACTACCTATTTCAATCCGGGTGTCATAGACAATGTGGCTGGAAACATTGATGGTGTAGTTGGGGCAATCATAACCCCGGGCCAGACAGTATCCACAGAAGCGACATTCGCCACAGTAACTCTGACAGCAGGAGCAGGAAGTGGAACCTGTCTTCTCACCCTGTCGAATGTAGTAGTGGGTGATATAAATGGAATATCAGTGCCCATAAGCGTGGTAAATGGCCAAGTAACGATTAATCAGCCACCAGCCCTCGACTCCATTGGTGACAGGTCGGTCAACGAGGGAGAGTTGCTCACGTTTGCCATATCAGCCACAGATGCCGATGGTGATAACCTGACGTACTCAGCACCTAACCTGCCTTCAGGAGCAACATTTGACCCGTTAACCAAGACTTTCTCGTGGACACCACGTTATGACCAAGCAGGAACATATGCAAATGTACACTTCGAGGTAAGTGACGGTAACTTAATCGATTCCGAGGGTATTACTATCACTGTACTCCAGCTTTATGAGGACTGGGATGTCAATGGTGATACAGCTGTGAATGTTCTAGACATGATCCTGGTTGGGCAATACTGGAATGAAGCAGGCTTAACTGGCTGGATACGAGAGGATGTAAATGAAGATGGGACGATTAACGTGCTGGATATGATTCTAATCGGACAGAATTGGACTGGATGAAGCTGAAAGAATAGGAAGAACGGAATAAAGTGTAAAAGCTTATTTGGCTTATCAAAGGGTTTGGCTTTCCTTTTAACGCTTGCTCTAGGACTATTCTCCTCCAGTCTAGCATACGCACAGTCAGCCATCTCCGACTGACTAATATATCTAACCGCTGCTCTGCTCCTGACCACAGTGTTACTATTAATTACCTTGCTGTTGGTGGTCACAATAAGGCGGTCTAAAGCTGATTAAGTTCTTACTGAACGATTCTCTTGACCTCCTTATTTGAAAGAGTATATACTTTCACAGTTGTTTGGACTATATATGAGCCGAAAGAATCTTTACTCCTTACTCTGATAGCTTAAAAGGCTTACTATCTTATGAAGTTGTGCCAGGTTTGTTTGAAGATAGAGGTTATTTTTGATTAAGGGAGGAAGGTACCCCAAGATATTTTTCGGTTGGTGGACAGTTCTAGCTGGTGGTCTTCTATCCTTCTGGGGACACGGCTTCTACACTTTCGGATTCTCGGCATTGTTTAAACCCGTAGCTTCGGAATTGGGCTTTAGCCGGGCAGCGACATCTGTTCCTGCCTCTATCGGAAGGATGGAGGGAGGGTTTGAGGCGCCACTGTCAGGGTGGATTACTGACAGATTTGGCCCAAAGCGTATAGTCCTTCCGGGTGTCTTCTTCATGAGTTTAAGCCTGATACTGATGAAGTTCGTGGACTCGCTCTGGGCTTTTTATGTAGTCTGGGGAGTTATACTAGGGACAGGAATCAATATCGCCGTGAGCGTACCGATGGATACGGCGATAGCAAATTGGTTCGTCAAAAAAAGAGGGTCAGCCATAAGCATTAAATGGGTGCTTTCTGGCCTTGGTGGGGTGATAGTACTACCGCTTATTACTTTGCTTATAATTACTCAAGGCTGGCGGATGACCTGCGTTATAGGCGGGCTGGTAATGGGACTTATTGGATTGCCTCTCGCTTGGTTTTCCCTAAAAGACCACCGACCGGAGTACTACGGGTTACTCCCTGACGGTGCCACAGTAGAGGGGGAGCCAACGGATACAAGCCAGATGATAGACAGAGGAGTAAAGTATGCCACCGAGGCTGAGGAGGTGGAGTTCACCCTCAGGCAGGCAATGAGAACCCCTACCTATTGGTTACTATTAGTAGCCAGTGCCTGCCATAGTCTGGCAGGACCACCTCTTTACATACACATCGTACCCTTTCTAACCGATATCGGGGTTAAGCCACTTGTGGCGGCTGGTATGCTGGCGATGATGATTGGAATCGGCATCCCGACAAGATTCGTCGGCGGGTTTCTTGCCGACCGTGTCAGAAAAAGCCACCTGCGGTTTCTAATGGCGGGAGCATATCTCCTGGAGGCTGGCGGCATTGCCCTCTTCTTGCTAAATCAAACCATACCTATGATATATGCCTTCTTTATTCTCTATGGCCTTGGCGCGGGAGCAACTCTCGGTCTAATGAACCCAATGAGGGCGCGCTACTTTGGGAGGAAGGCTTTCGGTTCTATTGGTGGCTCCTCAGCGCTATTTATGATGCCAATAGGAGTATTAGCCCCAGTCTATTTCGGCTGGGTATATGATACTACTGGTAGCTATATCACTGCCTTCACCTTACTGGCAGCACTACTCGCCTTTGCCACAGTCCTCGCCTCCTTTATTTTGCCTCCCAAACCCCCGGCTCAGGTCACCGATGTCCGTAAAATCTTTTGAGAATAAGTAACTCAATAGCCAAGTAAAAAGAATTGGGTGCTTGCCGGCAAGTTTGCCTTAGTCAAAGATAGCTCAGGCTGAGAGTTGACCTCCTTATTTAACGGATTGTATACTTGATAGGGTTAGTTGAATCATCTTTACCACAAGTAGCCAGTCTCCCCACGCTTATGACCACAAGAGCTCAGCATCTTATGACGCTACGCCACTGGCTTATCTGAAGAAGGGGGCTTTTTTGATTAAAAGGCGAAGATTTCCCAGGATATTTCCCGGCTGGTGGATGAACCTGGTTACCGGCATTTATTCTGGATTAGGGCACGGGTTTTACGGCTACGGGGTATCAGTACTTTTCAAACCCATCGCTTCTGACCTGCACTTAAGCCGGGCAGCTACGTCTTGGGCTACCGGAATTGGCAGATTACAGGGTGGTATCGAGGCTCCCATTACAGGCTGGCTCTCCGATAGATTTGGGCCGAGATGGATAATCGTTGTTGGCATCTGCTTCATCTGTACTGGCCTAGTATTAATGAACTTCATCACCACGCCCTGGGCTTATTACGTAGTCTGGGGAGTGGTAATAGCCATCGGAAGTAACCTGGCCCTGACTATTGCCATCGACAAGGCGCTGACTGACTGGTTCATAAGGAAAAGGGGGCTGGCTCTTGGTATAAGATTCGTAATCATTGGCATTTGCGGTGTAATAGTGCTGCCAATTATTACCTGGCTGGTGACCACACAAGACTGGCGGATAACCTGCCTTGTGTGGGCCGGAGTAATGTTTACTGGTATACCTATATCGTGGTACTTCGTAAAACAAAAACGCCCGGAATACTACGGATTACTCCCTGACGGAGCTACAATTGAGTCAGCCTCAGGAGCGGACACAGACGGTATGATAGACAGGGGTATAGAGTATGCCGCCGATTTCGAAGAGACAGAGTTCACCTTGAGACAGGCAATGAGAACACCTGCCTACTGGCTGATGACTTTATCATGGCTTTGCGCAATGGTGGGTGTTGGAGCCATTAACGTCCATTGTATTCCCTTTTTGACCGATATGAATATTGACGAGACTGTAGCCAGTGGCATGATGGCGATGATGGTCTTCTTCACTGTCCCGGCGAGGTTCATTGGCGGATTGCTTGCCGACCGTGTCAGAAAAGACCGCCTGCAGTTTTTGGTAGCAGGCGCTTTCCTACTTCAGGCTATAGGGATTTCTCTTTTCCTGCTAAACCAGAGCATAGCTATGGTATATGTCTTTCTTATACTGTATGGATTCGGAAACGGGGCACCCACACCCTTGAGGCTTACTATGGGAGGGCGCTACTTCGGGCGAAAAGCCTTCGCTTCCATTCAGGGAAGCTCCATGGTGTTTACAGCGCCGGTTGGACTTCTAGCTCCTGTCTATGCGGGCTGGGTACATGATACTACTGGCAGCTACATAAGCGCTTTTATTCTCTTCGCAGTGCTATCAGCATTAGCTGCATTCTTTATGTGTCTGATGCGGCCTCCCAAACCACCAGCCCAGGTCACCACTGATATCCGTAAATTCTTATAGAGACCGCTGGAGAACGAAGTTTTCCAGCGGTGGTTAAGCCTGTGGGTGGTGGAGGGGTACTTTACTGGAAAAGGACACAAGGACTTTTTCAGTAATATCTTATAGTTCAATAGTCAAGCAAAAAGACCTGGGTGGTGGCAGGTAAGTTTGCCTTGGTAAAGGACAGCTTGGGCTGGGAGTCAACTTCCTTTATCCCCATCTCCTTAAGAAACCTATCCACTGGCTCAAGTTCCCGCTTCAGTGCCTCGGTCTTGTAGTGCATAGGAACCACTACCTTTGGCTCAAGCTGCCGTACTACCTCGGCTGCCATAGGAGCATCAATAGTGGATACCCCACCTACTGGAAGCAGTAGTACATCGACGTTGTCTATTTCCTCTAACTGCTCGTCAGTAAGCACGTGTCCCAAGTCACCAAGGTGACATACCGATACCTCGTCTACATCTATGAGATAGACAGTATTTTTACCCCTCTTTTTACCTCCCTCCCCGTCGTGGAAGGTTGCCATCCCTATAATCAGGACGCCGCTGATTTCATACTCACCTGGTCCAGTAACCAGCTTTGGTTCACCACCGATGCTCTGAGTATAAGAATGACCTGGGTGCTGATGGCTTACGGTTACGATGTGAGCAGTAGGCTTGCCTAATGAGTAGCCCAAGTCAGGAGAATAAGGGTCAGTTATTATAGTGGCGTAATTGCCTTTGATTCTGAAGCAGGAGTGACCTAACCAGCTAATATCCATTTATCTGAACCTAAATATAGCACAGGTAGGTTTATTGGTCAATTGACAACTTATATACTTATTTCTCTTGACAAGTAAGGCTAGAAGTGTTAAAAAATAATTAGCAGTCTTAGGGTTAGACTGCTAATTAGAGAGGACTGAGATGCTATCTCCTAGGACAGAGGCCATACTTAAAGTCATTGTGGGACAATATATAACCAGAGCGACACCGGTCCCATCACAGAGTATCACCAGTGACCCTGAGCTGAGGGTGAGTGCGGCTACTATCCGTAATGAGATGGCACACTTGGAGCAGGAGGGTTACATTACTCGCCGTCATGTTTCAGCAGGGAGCATACCTTCAGATAAGGGCTACCGTTGCTATGTGGAGTCTCTAGGTGATGTTAGGTTCCCTTTAGCTGAACAGCGGTTGGTAAGTCACCTGTTTCACCAGGTAGAGGGGGAACTGGATGCATGGTTGAACCTGGCAGCCACGCTTATAGCTCAGAGGGTTCAAAATGTGGCTATGGTTACTATGCCCAAGGTGGAAGCTTGCCAGTTTAGACATCTGGAGCTAGTCAGCCTGCAGGACTCTCTGGTGCTGGTTGTCCTAATCCTTCGTGGCGCTCAGGTAAGACAACAGCTAATAACCTTCGACCAGGTTGTATCTCAACTGGAGCTAACAGTTATTGCCAATAAGCTTAGTGATGCTTATACTGGCTTAACCAGTTCACAGATTTTAGCTAAGGAGGTAGAGCTATCCTCTATTGAGAAACAGATAACTGATTGTCTGGTAAAAGTAATGGAGGCAGAAGATAGCCAGGAGTACGAAGCCCCTTACCTGGATGGCTTGCATTTTACACTTAACCAGCCCGAACTTACCCACAACCGCTGGCTGGAACTAAGCTTGATGGAATTAATTGAGCAACGAAACCTGTTAAGGAGTATTATCCCCTCACAGCCAACGAGCAAAGGGGTGCAGGTAATTATCGGGAAGGAGAATAAGACAGAAGCTATCCACGATTACAGCGTGGTTATCAGCCAGTATGGCTTGCCCGAAGAGGCTGTTGGCAATATCGGTGTAATTGGGCCTACCCGGATGCCCTACGGTCGTACCATCGCTACTGTCGGCTATCTGTCATTAGTGCTGAGTGCGCTGGTGGCTAAGCTATATGGACGAGAAACGCCTGCCGAAATAAACCCTGATACTGCCGATTGACGAGGAGGTAGGCAAAGGGGAGTCAAAGAGGGGCGCAGCCCCTCTTGCATACACATTCTCTCTCCTTTGAAGTAGGGGAGACGCAGGGAGGTGAGGTAGATAATAGTGGTTCAACAAGAACCGGAAGAACAAAACTTCGGAATAGAGCCAGAGGTTGCTGAGACGGAGGATGTGGAGACGTTGAAGCAAGCCCTGGCTGAGGAAAAGGAGAAAGCGGAAAACTATCTGGCTAGTTGGCAGAGGGCTCAGGCAGATTTCACTAACTACAAGCGCCGCAGTGAGCAGGAAAAGGAAGAACATAGCAAGTTTGCCAACTCGGTGATTATGATTAGTTTGCTGCCGGTTTTTGATGACTTTGAACGAGCCATTGCTGCTATTCCACCCAATCTAGTCAAACTTGGCTGGGTAGATGGTATCAAGCTTATTGAGCGTAAGCTCCGAACAAGCCTTGAGGCACAAGGTCTTTCTGTTATTGAGGCACTGGGTGAGCCCTTTGACCCCCATCTGCATGAAGCAGTGCGACAGGGTAAGGGCAAAGAGGGAATAGTTGTTGAGGAAGTGCAAAAGGGCTACAAGCTCTATGATAGAGTTATTCGCCCAAGTAGAGTAGTAGTGGGTAATGGGGAGGTGGATGAAGAAAATAATCGGGAGGATTCAGTTTTAGCCTGACGCGGCAAGCTGAGTGCTCTCTAATCAAGGAGGAGTAATTATGGCGAAGGCAATAGGGATTGATTTAGGGACAACATATAGCGAGGTGGCGGTGATGGAGGGAGGTGAGCCGAAGGTTATTCCCTCTGCTGAAGGTGGCAATCTCGTCCCCTCAGTAGTGGCGGTAAACAAGAGCGGAGAACGTCTGACAGGACAGCTAGCTAAACGGCAGGCTATCGTTAATCCTGACAATACTATTTATAGTATTAAAAGATTCATGGGACGTAAGTGGGGGGAGCCAGCAGGGCGAGAACTGCCGGTGGAAGAGGATGCTCAGCGCAAAACATACAAGGTAGTTAAAGCAGCCAATAACGAAGTGCGTGTGGTGATGGGAGGGAAAGAGTACGGTCCACCCGAAATTTCGGCCATGATTCTGCAAAAGCTGAAGACCGATGCCGAGGCTTATCTTGGTGAGAAGATTACTGAAGCCGTAATCACGGTTCCGGCTTACTTTAACGATGCCCAGCGGCAGGCAACTAAAGACGCGGGTAAGATTGCCGGGCTTAATGTGTTGAGGATAATAAATGAACCAACGGCTGCCTCACTAGCCTACGGTTTGGATAAGAAGTCAGAGGAGACTATCGCTGTCTATGACCTTGGTGGTGGTACCTTTGATGTATCAATCCTGGAGCTGGGTGAAGGCACCTTCCAGGTTAAATCAACCAACGGCGATACGCATCTGGGAGGTGATGATTTCGACCAGAGGGTAATGGACTGGCTAGCCGATGAGTTTAAACGAGACCAGGGTATAGACCTCAGGCAGGATAGGATGGCTCTGCAGCGGCTGAAGGAGGCTGCTGAAAAGGCTAAGTGTGAGCTGTCCACCGTCCAGCAGACCGAGGTAAACCTCCCCTTTATCACTGCTGATGCCAGCGGTCCCAAACACCTTAACATCACTCTTACCCGCTCGAAGCTGGAACAACTGGTAATGGACCTGGTGGACAAAACTCTGGAGCCTTGCCGTCAGGCACTGAAAGATGCCGATAAGACCGCAGCCCAGATTGATGAGGTAGTTTTGGTTGGCGGGCAGACCAGAATGCCCCTGGTTCAACAGAAGGTAACTCAGCTATTCGGTAAGGAACCCCATAAGGGTGTCAACCCCGATGAGGTAGTAGCTGTAGGCGCCGCTATTCAGGCGGGGGTGCTGAAGGGAGAGGTCAAGGATGTTTTACTGCTTGATGTTACCCCCCTAACCTTAGGTATCGAAACCCTTGGTGCGGTGGCTACCCCACTTATTCCTCGCAATACCACCATCCCCACCTCCAAGAGCCAGATTTTCAGCACTGCTGCCGATAACCAGCCCAGTGTGGAAATCCACGTACTACAGGGTGAGAGACCTATGGCGGCAGATAATAGAACATTGGGGCGGTTTATGCTTGATGGTATCCTGTCGGCACCACGCGGGTTACCCCAGATAGAGGTCAGCTTTGATCTTGATGCCAATGGCATCCTCAGTGTCAAGGCTCACGATAAAGGAACTGGTAAGGAGCAAAAAATTACCATCACTGCGTCCAGTGGCTTGAGTAAAGAGGAGATAGAGCGAATGCAACGGGAGGCAGAGGCGCACGCTGCCGAGGATGCCAAGCACCGTGAGGAAGTGGAGACCCGCAATACAGCCGATACCCTGGCCTACACTGCCGAAAAGACACTGCGAGAGCAGAAAGATAAGATACCTTCGGATTTAAATCAGGAGGTAGAAGGCAAGGTTCAAGCCGTACGCTCAGCGCTACAGGGGACCGATATTGAGGCTGTACGAAGAGCGATGCAGGAACTAAACGAAGCCATGCAGAAGGTAGGGGCAGCTATCTACCAGCAGCAGCCACCTCCACCAGGAGAAGAGACGCCACCAGGCGAGCAACAACCAGGTGAGCAACCACCAGGTGAGGAAGGAGAAGGCACTGTAGAAGGTGAGTTCCGCGAGGTTTAGCAAGCGGAGTTTTAGAGGGGCGGAGCCCCTCTATCTAGCAGGGCGTTAAAGAGGGACAAAGTCCTTCTTCTATACCCATTTCCCCCTCTCCTTTGAAGGAGAGGGGGATACAGGGGGTGAGGTAGAAAACAATATGCCAAAACGAGATTATTATGAAGTCCTTGGTGTGGACAGAAGTGCCACCGAGGGTCAAATAAAGGCAGCTTATCGCAAACTGGCCTTTAAGTATCATCCCGACCATAACCGTGATGATGGCGCTGAAGAGAAGTTCAAGGAGATAAACGAAGCCTACGAAGTGCTCTCTGATTTAGAGAAGCGTGATAGCTATGACCGTTTCGGACATGGTGGTGAGGGATTATTTGGACGAGGCTTTGAGGGGTTTGGTTTTGATGGCGTTGGCAGTATCTTCGACGCTTTCTTTGGAGGGAGGACAGCTACGGCTACCCGTCAAGCTCCGGAGCGTGGGGCTGACCTTCACCGCAACATCACTATCACCCTGGAGGAAGCTGCCTTTGGTATTGAAAGAGAAATAGAAATTTTACGTACTGAGCACTGCTCGATGTGCCATGGTGCCGGCAGTCGACCAGGTAGTAAGCCCAGCCAGTGCCCCAACTGTAACGGCTCCGGGCAAGTACGTCGAGTTCAGCAGAGCATTTTCGGTCGCTTCACCAATATCACTACCTGCCCCCGGTGCCACGGCGAGGGCAGGATTATCACCGATGCCTGTCCCCAGTGCCGAGGCACCGGTAAAGAGAAGTGCCAGCGTAGTATCATGGTCAAAATACCTGGGGGGGTTGATAATGGCTCTCGGATACGTCTCAGCGGTGAAGGTGATGCTGGGACTAGAGGTGGTTCTCTAGGTAATCTCTACCTCACCTTATCTGTCAAAGAACATGAGTTTTTCATACGAGATTATGATGACATTATCTACGAGTTACCAATTAATTTTACCCAGGCTGCCCTTGGAGCTGAGGTAGAGGTACCAACGCTGCATGGTAACGTCGAGCTTAAGGTTCCTGCTGGTAGCCAAACAGGGCGGATATTTCAGCTTAAAAATAAGGGAATTCCTCATCTCCGCGGAAGAGGGCAGGGTGACCAACTGGTCAAACTACGGGTAGTTACCCCTGAGTCGCTAACCAAAAAGCAGAAGCAGCTATTTGAAGAGCTGGCCAAAGACTTTGGCCCGGCAAAGAAAAAAAGGTGAGCTTTCTAATATTCTAATTAAGGGAACTTCCTTTGGTTAGCCGTATCTCAACGTAGTGTTTGAGATTCAATGGGCTGTCACAAGTGCTTTCAATTCACCCAGACCAGTTAACCCAGAGAAGGTAAAAGAATTCGCCCAAGAGCAACTCCAGGAGCGGTCGTTTCGGTCAGACATCGGGTAATAAGGGCTACCTTGGCATATCTTACCCTGTGCTCTTCTCCGGTGGCGGTGAATCTACAGCCTCGGCTTTTTCACCCAGCTTACGCTCTTTACCAGATAGCAACCTGGCGATATTATCCCGATGCATAATAATAATTACTATGGTGCCGATTAAAGTATAAACCAGATACTCAAGGGGGAAGCCATTAAAAATAGTAAGGGGTATCAATATGGTATAGGTGCCTACCGCCCCGGCGATAGAACCTAGCGAGGCAAATCTGAACCAACTAGTCCCAATAATGAAGACCTCCCCACCGAATAAGGCTGCTACCGGGCATAGAGCTATCAACCCTCCGAAGAAGGTGGCAACACCCCTCCCTCCCTTAAACTTGAGAAACACCGACCAGTTATGACCAGCCATGGCTGCCAAAGCGGCCAGACACTGGGCAACCAGCAATCCCAGGCCAAAATCACCTATCACCAGGTAGTTTCTACCAACAATTAAACCGGCAAATACTACTGCCAGAGCCCCCTTCAGAAGATCAAGGCCGAGTGCCAGAGCCGCTGCTTTTTTACCAGCAGTTCGCAGCACATTAGTGGCCCCTATTTTGCCGCTGCCATACGCTCTGATATCTGTTTTGGCAAATATCTTGCCTATCAATAATCCGCAGGGAATGGAACCCACGAGGTAACCAACAATCACTACGGATACAAATTTAACAACTATCATGACTCACCCCTGGTTTTAAAGACTAAACGAAGTGGGGTGCCAGCGAAGCCAAAAGTCTGGCGCAGTTTATTCTCCAGATAGCGCTGATAGGAAAAATGCATTAGCTTAGCATCGTTGACAAAAAAGACGAAGGTTGGCGGGTTTACCTCAGCCTGGGTAGCATATAAGATTTTTAGTCGCTTATTACCAATTCGTGGAAGGTTGTGAGCCGCTACTGCCTGCTGGATGGAACTATTAACTGCAGCGGTAGGTACCCGTTTGAGCCTCTCCTGATAAACCTGGCATACCTGAGGCATAATCTTATCTACCCCTTGCCCAAATTTAGCCGAAGTATATACTACCGGAGCATATGGCATAAACTTGAGTTGGCTCCTGATGTATCTATTCCATTCACTTATATTCTTATCCGTAACCAGGTCCCACTTATTAACTATTATAATAATGCCTTTCGTCATTTGGCGAATATAACCACAAATATGCACATCCTGAGCTGTAAATGGCTCACTGGCATCAACAACCAGCAATGCTATATCAGCCCGGCCAATAGCTCGCAGGGCACGGATTACACTATATCGCTCCACCCCGGCTCCCAATCGTCCCCGCCGCCTGATACCGGCGGTATCTATAAGTAGCACACTTTGCCCCTGAAAGTCAAACGTGGTATCTATGGCATCGCGAGTAGTCCCTGGAGTGTCATCAACGATAGTCCTATCCTCACCTAGAATGGCGTTCAGTAGCATTGACTTGCCAACGTTAGGTCTCCCGACAATGGCTACCTTCATAATTTCTGGCTCAACCTCAGGTGGTGGCTGTACCGGTAGCCAGGAGGTAATTCTATCTAATAGTTCGGCTGTACCCCGGCCATGATAGGCTGAAATTGCCAGTGGCTCACCCAGCCCCAATTCATAGAACTCTACTGCCTCAGCCTCAAGCTTGACATTATCCGCCTTATTAGCCACTAGCAATATGGGTTTGCTCGCCTGACGAAGCATGTCAGCTATTTCCAGGTCAAGGGGGGTTATCCCATCCCTGACATCCACCAGAAAAATGATGACATCAGCCTCAATGATAGCCGCCTCCACCTGTTCCTTTACCCCTTGAGTAATGGTAGACTGAGGCTTTATCTCCAGTCCACCGGTATCAACCAGAGTAAACTCGGTCCCCTGCCATGAAACACCAGTTAATAAACGGTCGCGGGTCGTTCCTGGCAAATCTTCAATGATGGCCAGCCGTTTACCCGCCACTCGATTCAAGAGGGTAGACTTGCCTACATTCTGTCTACCAATAATAGCCACAACAGGCTTACTCACACTCATCTCCAAATGCTCTTTATTGATTTTATTTACCAACCCCTCACCCTTTAGTTTTATTAACCCCATCCCCTGTATCCCCTTCCCCTTAACAAGGGGAAGGGGAATTATAGTTTTTAAAGGGGCTTCGTCCCTTTTAATCCCTCTTACTGCTGTTATTCCTTCTCTAACTTCTTAATAAACTCTGATATGTACTCTTGATGCTTATTCAAATAGTATTCGACTCTTGCCTTAGTAGGATAAGTGACTGCGCCATCTTCGTCAACTTCTTTGATGGCTTGCGATAACTCCTTCCTTAAATCTGGAGGTATATTCGGAATCTCATGTAGTCGAGTAGTATGTTAGGTACTTTTCGCTCGTCAACCCATAGAACCATATTCTTCTCCTTTAAAAGGAGGTATTCTTAGAAAAGGGGTATCTAAGAGGGGCGGAAGCCCCTCTTTCTTCATCTCCCCCTCTCCTTTGAAGGGGAGGGGGGATTAAGGGGGTGAGGTAGAGAGTTACTTGACCACAATAGACGTGCCCTCGCTCATCCTTAAAAGTCTCTTACAGATAATATCCCTTATCTGGGGTAGCCTTGGAAGGTTTCGCTTCTCCCTCTCCGGCAGCCTGAAAAGGTTTCACCCCCGATAGTTCATTGGCCAGTATCACGGTGGGGGGTTCAATCTCTGTGCCGGCAACCTTCTTCAGTTCAGCAATATTTTCCCTGAAATTCTGCACGAAGGAATTATATTCCATAACAAAGCGATTGTACTGGTCTTTAGTTGCCTGGGGAATTTCAACCTTCTCTGCTATCTCGTAGAACTGCTCGACAAATTCATAATAATGATTATTTAGTAGCCACAGCTCGTTCAGGTAGGTACGCAGGTAGATACTGAATCTTCCGGTCCTGGTATCGCTCTCTATTCGGTCAATAAAACTATCACACCAGGTATTAAAGAGGCGTGCTGACATATCACAGGCTCGCGCCCAGTCCCATAACTGGGGGTCATCAATGTTAAATAGAGTGTCTATAATAGCAAAGATAGATAGTGACGAAGTGCCCATAAATCGGCGGCTAAAGTATCCGGCGAGTTGTTTGAGCTTCATTGACAAAAGCTCCAGTTGTCTCTCACCAGCTCTAATCACTACTACTATCAGACCGATGAGCAGGATAATACCCAGAACTGAGGCTATTAACCAGGTCTCCCATTCGTATATAATGCCAACCACTGCCAGCACCGTTATCAAAATGGGAGACCAGCTCCAGACTACCATATTCTTTAATACTTTTAATGTAGACACGATTCCCTCCTAACGATAGCTGATGAGTGGTGTCTCTCAACCACCAAGCATTTGCATCAGCAGCGCCTTCTGCGCATGCAGTCTATTCTCAGCCTGGTCAAAGACCACCGATTGCGGGCTATCCAGAATGTCCTCAGTTACCTCTTCGCCACGATGGGCTGGCAACGGATGCATCAATATAGCATCTTCCTTGGCCAGGGACAAAAGTTCACTATCAACTTGATACTTACTAAATACACGACGTCGCTCTTTAGCCTCAGCCTCCTGTCCCATACTTGTCCAGACATCAGTATAGACTACGTCAGCCCCCTTAACTGCTAGCTGTGGCTCCTCAGTACAGAGAATTTTTGCCCCGGAATCTGTAGCATACTCCTGAGCCAGTTTCAGAATCCTCTCCTGAACAGCATAATCAGCCGGAGAAGCAATCCTGAAATTCATTCCGGTAAGTGAAGCTGCCAGCAGCAAACTATGAGCCACGTTGTTACCATCGCCAATAAAAGCCAAGGTCAAGCCACTCAACTCTTTCTTCTTCTCATGAATGGTGAGAAGGTCAGCCAGTGCCTGACACGGGTGCTCCAAGTCAGAGAGGGCGTTTATTACCGGCACACCGGAGTAGCTGGCCAGAATCTCCTGGGTCTGGTGAGAAAAGGTGCGAGCAGCAATAGCATCTACATAGCGGCCGAGCACGCGGGCTACATCTGGAACTGATTCCCGTTCTCCCAGACCAACCTCAGCAGGAGACAGATAAATAGCCTCCCCCCCCAGCTGTCGCATGGCTACCTCAAAGCTGGCCCGGGTTCGTAACGATGGTTTCTCAAAGAGAATGGCTAATATCTTTCTCTCAAGTAAAGTAAGCCAGCCCTTGTTCTTGAGGTCAACGGCATCTGATATGAGCGATTGAATGTCATCAGTGCTGAGGTCGGATATTGAAAGCAGGTCCTTCACCTGCAAATCAACCTCCTTCATGCCTTATTTATGTCCTATAGTATATCACGAAAAATGTCAACTCACCATAGAGTGCTTGTATATCGGGCTCATACCAGTAGGGGTTTTTCCTACCTCACCCCCTGTATCCCCCTCTCCTTCAAAGGAGAGGGGGAAGTTCTTTAGAGGAGAGGTGAAGCCTCTCTTAAACTCACTTTCGTCTGTCCCTCCTTCAAAAGTGAGGGGGAAAATAATAAAAAAGGGCAAATCCCCTCAAACAAAAGCGATGGGGAGTTAAAGAGGGGCGCTAGCCCCTCTTATAAAAAATGTCCCCCTTCCCCTTAACAAGGGGAAGGGGGATTAAGGGGGATGGGGTTATGAAAATTAAATGGGGTGAGGGTATAAAGAAGCTGTGCTTGACACCATATAGCAGACTTGCCTAATATGCAGTAGATTGTTCAGTAAGAGGAATACGGGGAGGTTGGAAATGGCCGAAACGGAAAAGTTTACGGTATCTGGAAGCCAGGTGGTTGAGAAGGTCAAGCAACTCATCCACGAAGGCAACATCAGAAGAGTGCGTCTGCTGCATGAGGGTCGAACAGTCCTGGAGCTTCCTCTGTCGATAGGTGCCCCGGCAACGGCTGTGGTTATTCTGGCAGCTCCGATACTGGCTGCACTGGGAGCCTTTGCTGCTCTGGTAACGGAATGCACTATTGAGGTTGAGAAGATAGAGGAATCCTGACTAAAGAAGACTATCAACCTCACAAAGGATATTCGACCTGTGAAGGGAAGCTATGTTCTGGTTATCGAACTCCCTGAAGAACAGGCAATAGCTGTAGGTGGCCTTAAGGTTATTCATTTTCCTTGCGGCTATTATGCCTATGTAGGCTCGGCACTGGGCAGTCTCGAGTCCAGATTAAGCCGCCATCTTCAGCGAGACAAAAAACTTCGCTGGCATATTGACTATTTGCTGCAAAAGGCGTCTATCAATAATATAATTATCTGTGAGACTGAGGACAGGATTGAATGCACCATTGCTCAGGCGCTCAGCCGTAAATTTGATTCTATTCCTGGATTCGGCTCCAGTGATTGTAAGTGCGCCAGCCACCTCTTTTTTACCACTGAGAAAATGGAACAAGAGATAATAACGGTGCTTAACTCGCTGGGTATGAAGCCAAGATTGGTAGAGGATATAAACCGAGAAGCGGCATATATGGGAGCATAGCGGATAAGGTTGAGAAAATGACGGAGATTATTCTGGCGAGACACGGAGAAACCGAATGGAATGTGGAAGAAATATTCAGGGGGAGAATTGATGTTGAGCTGAATGAAACTGGAATAAAGCAGGCAGAACTTCTGGCTGAATATTTAAGTGATGTAAAGATACAGGCTGTCTACTCCAGCCCGTTAAAACGGGCGCTGAAGACTGCGGAAATGATTGCTGGCTCCCACCAGCTTGAGGTAAAAATCGTACCTGGTCTCATTGACATTGACTTTGGAGAATGGCAAGGCTTAACCCATCGGGAAGTAAAAGATAAATATCAAGAGCTTTACACAGAGTGGGTTACTCGTCCCGATAAAGTGAAAATGCCGGTTGGCGAAGGCTTAAATGATGTCAGGGAGAGAGCCATTGGCGTGATAGACGAGGTAATATCCAAATATGAGGGCACTGTTGTTCTGGTAGCTCATCGCGTGGTGAACAAGGTTTTAATCTGTGCGCTACTGGGACTGGATAATTCTCACTTCTGGAACATCAGGCAGGATACCTGCGGCATTACCACCTTCACCTGTGAAAACGGACGTTTCATACTTACTCGACATAATGATACTTCTTATCTGGAATCCCTCCCCAGAACCCGGCTTGCCGATTTTTAAGCTATTTAGATGCCTTCAGTTCTGCTATAATCTAAATTAGATAGAAGAGTAAAAAGCACGGCTTGAGTTAATTAAAATCTTTCTAAGAAGTTGTTAGAAGGCGTTAATAATGCCATATGAATGTAGTAGGTGTAGTAGGATTGTCGAAAAACTTGTGGCAATTGATGATGCTTCTCGCTCGGCGGAAGATTCAGCGGATTGGAGTGCAATTCTTGAAACGCCATGGCCATCAACATACACCGAATATGTCTGTATCACCTGCGCTAGGGAGATTCTTAACATATCAGATGAAGACTTGGTACGGGAGGAACGAGCAACAAAGATAGAGACAGAGTTCAAGATTAATCTACTAAAGGGACGCTTAGCTCAGGCTATTATTGAGACAATCTTTCAGGAATTTGGATATGAGGTTTACCCATATGGGTATGAGAGTTACCTAACGAATATCATAAATTCTATGAGAAAAGGAAATGCAAATATACCGATTAGAAAATTACGAGCTACACCAGACCTTATCGTTTATGACAAGGAGTTGAACGAAGGCTATTTTCTTGAGGTTAAAGCTACAAATACTCCCGATGAGACTAAATTCTGGATTTCTAAATCCAAACTTCAAAATTACAGAACTTATTGGCCAGAGGCGATACTAATCGTCTACTGTATACCATCAGCGAATATCTATTGTCGTCAGGTGATGGATATTCCCATTGAGCAGTTACCAATTGAACAAATCCCTATTACAGGTGCTCATGAAACCTATGTTGTTAATCTACAGTCCGAGTTTCTTACATTACCGCAGTGTTTTCGTCTAATTAAAGCTGATAGGTACCAAGAATTCTGCCAAAGGATTCGAGGGGTTTTACAGAATTTCCACCAGTCAGCAGTTTGAGTTAATAGATGTTTTACCTATCCGTTCTCCTTCCCATTCTGCTATAATATGTTTATGGAAAAGCCTCTTCTGGTGCTGTTCGATGGTAATGCCATAGTGCATCGTGCTTATCATGCCTTTCAGACGGCCAGAAATCCGACGGTATTTACGGTGCCAAAAACCGGCGAAGTGGTAACTGCCGTCTTTGGCTTTGCCCAGATGCTGCTCAAGGCAATCAATGAGCTAAAACCCACCTGCTATGCCATCGCCTTTGATACCCCAGTTCCGACCTTCAGGCACCGGATGTACGACCAGTATAAGGCGCAGCGTCCCCCCACTCCCGATGAACTGGTCAATCAATTTGCTCGGGTAAGACAGCTGGTTGAGACATTCAACATCCCTATCTATGAGCTTGACGGTTATGAGGCAGATGATATTCTGGGCACACTCAGCCATCAGGCAGACGAACAGGGCATTGATACTATAATTGTTACCGGCGACGCTGATACCATGCAACTGGTATCACCCCAGGTAAAGGTGCTTTACCCGAAGCCAAGAGGTTCCTTCAGTGACACCATGCTCTATGATGAAGAGGCGGTGAAAGAGAAATACAGCGTTGAGCCGAAACATATTGCCGACTTTAAGGCACTGGTAGGAGACCCTTCAGATAACATCCCCGGTGTCCCTGGTATAGGCAATAAAACAGCGGTCAAGCTCATCCAGCAATTTGGCTCCGTAGAGGAAATCTACACCCATATTGACGAGGTAACTCCTGACAGAATCCAGACGATACTGCGGGAAAATGAAGCTATTGCCCGCCAGAGCAAGAAGCTGGCTACAATTGATATCCGGACACCGGTTACTCTTAATCTGGATGAATGCCAGCTCAGCCATTATGACCGCAGCAAGGTAACCGAGCTTTTCCGCGAGCTTGAGTTCTATAACCTGTTACCCAAACTGCCTGAAATGGTTGAGGCAGGACCTGAGGCGGGGATTCAAGTCAAGACTGAACCGCCACCCAGGCGAGACTACCACATTATAAACACCACGCCAGGCTTTGATGAACTCTTAAGCCGTCTCTCATCGGCAAAGTCTATTGCCTTTGACCTGGAGACGACAAGCCTGGACGCCATGTCAGCTCAACTGGTAGGCATATCACTATCACCGGCTCTAGGCGAGTCTTACTACATTCCGGTCGGTCATGTTGGCTGGGGGTGGGTGGAGCAACTACCACTGGAGTATGTCATCGAGCGTATCAAACCTATCCTGGAAGACCAAACTCTAGCTAAACTCGCCCACAATGGCAAGTATGATATGACGGTGCTGGCTGAGTACGATGTAAACGTCAGCAATCTGACTTTTGATTCTATGGTAGCTGCCTACCTGCTGAGTGAGAAATCTTTAGGCTTGAAAACCCTCGCCTTCAGTCGGTTGGGAATTGAGATGACACCAATATCTGAACTTATCGGCTCAGGAGCGAAACAAATATCTATGTCCCAGGTAGAGATAGCCAGGGCTGCTGACTATGCCTGCGCGGATGCTGATATGACCGGGCAGTTGACTGAGCTGCTGGGTCCCGAGTTGCGCCAGTCAGGGTTGTGGCAGCTATTCGCCGAGGTCGAGATGCCACTGGTGCCGGTGCTTATGTATATGGAGAGGAACGGGATAGCTCTTGATACAGAATTATTGAGGCAGATGGCACAGGGTCTCGGTGAGCAGTTGCTCAAACTTGAAGATGAGATATACAGCACGGTAGGTCACCAGTTTAACATAAACTCACCGCAGCAATTAGGCTCCGTCCTGTTTGAAGAGTTGCAGTTACCATCCACCAGGAGAAAGGGCAGCTACTCTACGTCGGCAGCAGTGCTGGAGGCACTCCGTGATGAGGGCTACACAATAGCACGGTTAATTTTAGATTACCGCCAGTTTGCCAAACTCAAGTCGACCTACATTGATGCTCTGCCCGTTCTGATAAACTCCAAAACAGGGCGGGTACATACCAGCTTTAATCAGACAAGAACAGCTACGGGTCGCCTCTCTTCAAGTGACCCCAATCTGCAAAATATCCCTGTCCGTGGTGAGCTGGGAAGACAGGTCAGGCAGGCGTTTATTGCGCCAGACGGCTCTTACCTGCTGAGCGGAGATTACTCGCAGGTTGACCTTCGCTCTCTTGCCCATCTCTCTCAGGACCAGGGTTTACTCGAAGCCTTTAACCGCGACGAGGATATTCACGCTGCCACTGCCAGCCAGCTATTTGGTGTGGATAGCTCACAGGTAAACGCCGACATGCGTCGAGTAGCAAAAACAGTGAACTTTGGCGTCATCTATGGTATGAGTGACTACGGTCTGGAACAGGCAACCGAGCTATCGAGGGAAGAAGCCACCCAGTTTATCACTTCCTACTTTGCTAAGTACCCGGGCATAAAACAATACCTTGAATCAACCAAGCAGCGGGCAAGAGATACTGGCTATGTTCAAACACTACTGGGCAGAAGACGCTCCATTCCCGAAATCAACTCTGCCAACCGACAGGTAAGGGAAGCTGCCGAGCGCATGGCAATAAATATGCCGGTTCAGGGCACCTCAGCCGATATCATAAAGGTGGCTATGATTAAGTTATACCAGGAGATGAATAGACGCCAAATGAAGAGCAAGATGCTGCTTCAGGTGCACGATGAGCTTCTCTTTGAAGTGCCGACAGAGGAACTCGAAGAGATGTGCCGGCTTGTCCCCGCAATGATGTCCACCGCTTTAGAACTTAGCGTTCCCCTGAAGGTAGATATTAAGAGTGGCCGGAACTGGGCGGAATTGAAATCCTGATAAGCATTTCTCGGGTCCGAGATTCGCAACCCGTCCCCCTGACCCCCTTCCCTTGATAAGGGAAGGGGGAGAATTAAGAAGAGGAGCGAAGCTCCTCTTAAACACCTGTTCAGAGGGAAGGTAGAGTGGGACAAAGCCAGAAAGAGAGTCTGGGGAGGCTTTGCCTCTCTATTTAAGGACGTTAAAGAGGGACGAAGTCCCTCTTATAAAACCCCTCCCCCTCTCCTTTGAAGGAGAGGGGGATTGAGGGGGTGAGGTTAGGAGTAAATCTCGTGTCGAGTATGCTTGCTTTGGTTATATCCTAAGAGGTATCACGGGCTACTACTTAATCATGATTCGATAATAGGAGGTGCGAGATGCCGCTTCAAGAAGAATGTATAAGATGCCACGGAAAAGGCACGGTAAAGAAATAGCTTAGATGCCTGAACTTCCCGAAGTAGAGACAGTAAAAAATGAGCTTTTGCCCTATATCATCGGGCGCTGTGTCACTGGCGTTACCCTGTTGTGGGAAGGGATAGTCCGTGAACCCTCGGTCGAGGAATTTCGGTCCCGTATTGTTGGACAAAGGATAACCGATGTAGCCAGACGTGGTAAGTATCTAATCTTCAGCCTGAGCGGGGGTGATTCATTAATCATACACCTGAAGATGACCGGCTCTCTGCTCATCAATCAGGATTCATCAGACCCGCCCAAGTATACCCGGGCTATAATTCACTTGGATAATGATACCGATGTTTTCTTCCGTGACCCGCGTAAATTTGGTGTGATGCGGCTGGTGAAGGACAAGGATAGCATCGTTGGTAAGCTTGGTCCGGAACCACTTGAGGCTTCTTTTACTCCTCAGGTTTTAGCTCAGCGCCTGACTAAACGCAAAGCCCCGATGAAAGCTCTACTATGCGAGCAAAATCTCGTCGCTGGTATCGGCAGTATGTATGCTGATGAGGCCCTGTTCGCTACTGGAATCCACCCCTTGAGGACAGGTAACAGCCTGACTAATGAAGATATAGAACACCTTCACCGAGCCATTTGCCAGATATTATGGATGGCTATCGGCAATAAGGGAGCCAGCGTGAGTACCTACTTCCGACCCGACGGGACAAAGGGCACGGCGCACTTTGAATTTAAGGTTGCCCACCGCGGCGGTGAACCCTGCGCTATCTGCGGCACTCCTATTGAGCGGATAGTTGTGAGGAATCGGGGCAGTTACTTCTGCCCCAGATGCCAGCCGGACAAGGTCTGATTCCACCACTTCAAAAGAGGGGCAAAAGAGAGGTTCCTCTTCTTAAGCAAGCCTGTATTATCCTAGGATACTCCCGGTATGATGCCCTCTTTAACGTATTTGCTGGTGATTGACACTGTGAGAAAGAATATGGGCCTGTCAACTCTAATTACCCTCAACGGACAATGTCTCATTCCCTTGGGGGCATATATAAGACAGCTATTTTTGAGGATGTATTTTTCGTCTTCCAGCCAGAACTCCACTTCTCCGCATAAGTCGTGGGGGTTTTCAGGGTCACTACCGAAGAAGCCTATGACCTCATCAAAATCATGTGTATGAGACGGGGTGCCTTCTGTCTCTGTGGCTTTCCAGTACCAGGAGCAAAACATACTGGGCGCACCTTTAATTATAAAATCTTCTAGCCATAGTATACGCGTTGCCCTTTTAGCGTACTCGGCAGCTCTTGCCTGCGCGTCCTCCGGGAGTATTAAGTCAGTCAGGATATATTTTTGGTATTTTAGCTCAGCCATTTTGTGTCTCCTCCCTTTAATCATTGTTTCTCGCTGAACGAGATATGCTATTATTGTACCATCTCTTCAAGGCTGTCAATACTGGAGGACTATCTACAAATGACAAGATAGTTTATGATTAGAAGTCATGGATAATATTTGGTAGATATTACTTGCCTACCTGCACACCGGTGAGGTGCTCCAGAGCTTTAACCAGTGCTTGAGTACCGCTCTTACCCTCGCCAGCAGCCTGAAGAGAATAATACATCTGATGAATCAGGCTGGTTACAGGAAGAGGAACCTTCATCTCATCGGCAGATTCCATAACAAGATTCAGGTCTTTTTGCATCAGGTCTATCATGAAGCCGGGCTGGAAATCGCGTTTAATGATGCGAGGTGCCAGGTTAGCAAGTTGCCATGAGGAAGCAGCCCCACCCTTAACAGCATCGATTGCTTTCTCCAGTTCCACGCCTGATTTCTGGGCGAATATAAGCGCCTCGGCGACAGCGTTGAGAGTACCAGCTACAAGAATCTGGTTCATTAGCTTTACTGTCTGACCCATCCCATTAGAACCCACATGGATGATATTCTTACCCAAGGCTTGGAAAATGGGCTGGCAGCGCTCAAATATTTTCCTGTCCCCACCCACCATGATAGACAGGGTGCCGTCGATTGCTCCCTGCTCTCCACCGCTCACCGGAGCATCAAGCATGTGAGCCACTTTCTCCTTGAGGCGTTCAGATATTCTTCTGGTTGCCTCCGGGGAAATGGTGCTCATATCAATAACCACCGAATCGGGTTTGATTCCCTCTATAACTCCATTTTTGCCAAGAATCACGCTCTCTACAGCCGGTGTATCGGAGACTATGGTGATAATAACGGTAGTTTCCTCAGCAACCTCTCTGGGTGAGTTCGCTTTTTTAGCCCCCTGAGAGGCCAGTTGCTCGGCTTTAGAAGCGGTGCGGTTATAGACAATGACCTCAAACCCCG
>CAYNFT010000018.1:0-27585 GCA_964396535.1 uncultured Dehalococcoidales bacterium
AAGTGCTGCTTGGTCAATCTTCGAATCCTTGAGGTCTTCTCCTAATGTTGTAGTCAACTTTTCAATAAATTCTTTAGAATCAGTTCTTAACTCCTTATATTCATCTCCTAATATTCCAACCACCCTTCCCATAAGGTCATCGTATCTCGTGTTTGCCCGGTTACGTTCTTCTTCCAGTGTCATTATGTAAGACCTCAGGTCTCCTACTTTACCGCCGTATTGCTTATTGAATAGGGCATATATAGCAAAGGCAACTCTCTTGGCCACAGCTTCTCCATAGCCCCTGATATCACTTCCCCGTGGACCAAGCACCTTGCTAATCAGCTTATTCTCCAGCTGAATACGTCCATCGTAATCTTTCAGCCCGGCATCAACCACCGGGTCCAATCCTGCACTGTTATACAGTTGTTCTGCTATTTGTGTCTCTTCCAGGCTCATTTCCTCGATTTTTATTATGCTAGTTGTTTTTTCCTCTATATTTGATATCTCTTCTTCCATTTTCCACCCCCGACTGTTCTTATTGACAGAGGCACCCAGACTACAAGCCGCGCACGGCGGTATAAACCGCACCTCCATCATATTATTATACATCTTTTTTGATGAAAACATACATCGCCCCGAACTTCAATCACCAGCCATTTAGTGCGGCAATTGCTGCGAAGCTGGTATCAGCTCTTTCTTCTCAAACAGAAGCTGGGGAATTGTCGCCACCAATATACCACTATTTGAATCTAAACCTCTCCTCCAGCATTCACAACCTTTGATAATAATATATAATATATGTTGAAAAACGTTTTTAAAATATGAATTCTCCCTTATATCGCATTAGGGTGGAAAATGAGAAGCGTACCTAATCTGAGCCGCATTTTAGGGGTTCGCGTACGGGTACATTATACCTGGTTTGCGGCGTTTATCCTGATAACGGCAGCCGTGGTGACCCAGTTCTCGACGGCTTATCCTTTGTGGCAGAGGATAGTGCTTGGAATAGTCGCCAGCCTGCTTTTTTTCACGGCTATAACTATTCGCGAATTTGTCCTCAGCTTCATAGCAACACATAAAGGTATCACGGTAAAGCGTGTTACTTTATTTTTGTTTGGGGGGGTACATGAAGTAGCTAAAGAATCCACACTCCCCTCGCTGGAACTGTTATTGGCAGTGGCCGGAATGTTGTCCAACCTGATAATAGCCGGAATATTCTATGTGGCTTATTTCGGCCTGGCACACACTGGCGGCATCATAACTGATGTGCTCATCCAGTGGCTGGCATTTATTTATTTTATGCTGGCTATATTCCACTTTATCCCAGGTTTTCCTCTGGATGGAGGCAGGGTTTTGCGAGCATACTTGTGGAAGGCGACTGACAATTATGAGCGGACAACACGCATTGCCAGCTGGGCTGGGTGGGGTGTTGGAGTAATTTTTACTATTGGCGGCATTATGGTAATGGTTTTCACGCAGCAATGGTTTGTCGGAATATTACTGGCATTTCCCGGGCTGGTTTTACAGAACGCAGCAACACACAGTCGTCGACAGTTAATACAACCCAGCCCTGCAACCACCCAGTAATGAGATTGTTAACTGCCCGAACTAGTTCCTAACAAGGTCTCGGAGGGAATTTCATCAATGATTCGCCTTTGTCGGCTTCCTTTGTAGTAGACTCTACATTCAGCTTTGAACCACCGGAAGGGGCTTTGTGCTTCGGAATATATTCGTACTCTCAAGTCACGCGGGTCATCGGTCTCCCATAACGCACGCCTGATACCTGTGAGGGGGGTACCAGTGACTATTTCAACTTCATAATGGTCATGAGCAACCCCCTCGGGCAATAACCCTTGCTGATAAATGCTCCACTCCACCTGAACAGAACTTCTGGGAGCAGCTCTAGTTCGTATGTAAAGCCGACAATCTTCAGAATCATCAGGGTTCAACCAGCGCGATTCCTTAATAGTGGTAAGAAACGGTAAGGACACCCGGTTAAGCAAATAACTACTCCGCATGCTACCTGGAGAACACTCTCCAAGCACATCCTCCCACTCTTGCCACTTGGTATAGGACTCATTCTTATGCTGCACCCTGCCGCTACTGGCGAAAATTTCACCAGCAATATCCTCCCAGATATCTGTTCCCAGCAGCCAATCAGCTTTATGCTCGAAACTGCCTTTCCCGGTAAAGACAGAGCACTCTACAGGCTCCCCAAAAATATAGCGCAGGATTTGCCCTGCCATGAAGTCGGCTACCTCGCCCACTTCTGCAAAATCAGTATGGCTATACTCTCCGTAATAGATTACATCAGCCCCATCGGAGTATTGGGCTGAGATTGGTATAATGCTGTCGTCCATATTTCTGGGTAGGGGATCAATTCCGGCGAAATTAAACTGTTCACTAATCGGTGCCGCTTCAGCCGATATGAAAGCCAACCAGTGTTTGTTGCTACCCACCCATAACCCGTCTTGGGAGCTGTCATAGTAGGTTGCGGAATCACAAACCCCGAGGTCCAAAATTAACCACTGGGCTTGACAATAATCTGATATAGAGCCACCTCCGGTAACATAGTATTTTTGCATACTCTTGATTGGGCTATTGATAGTTACCACCAGTACCGTCTTATCAGCTAAGCCGCCTAAATTTCTCGCCACTGCATAAAGGGCTGACTTACCTCCCATACTGTGCCCGATTAAGATTAGGTTCTCCTTATTTGGGAAATGTTTATTGATACTGTCTGCGATATTATTAGCCCAGGTATCAATATCTACATTGTTGGGATAGCATCTTTTCAATGTATTAACCCGAACCTCAGTGGCAGGATTGGCTTGTTCATAGCCAGGGATATATGCCGGTAGCTGCTCCATGATTAAATCCTCCAGAAGCTGAAGGGAACAGGCGTGGCCGCCAGCTCCATGAAGAAAAACAAAATTCAATTCCTTGACCTGAATAGAGCTGTCTGGCGCCGATTGCACAGGACTTGAGATGGCGAAGGAGACACATAGTAAAATAGCTATTAGCAGTGCCAATCGGTTCACAATACTTTTAAACATTTTATTAACCAACTAATAGTGACTAAAAAGACTGATGAGAAAGTCCTTCCGACTTTTAGCAAACCAAACCAGCTCTCACTCCCAGCTTTAACTCCGCTGAAAAACATTGTTTTTCAGCGGTTTTCTAAAGGCTCATCAAGCCATCAGGCAGTGACTTTTTTATTTACTATAACATGATGAATGCATACTATCCACTTGACAAGCAAGTTAAAGATATGTTACGATATATCTAAATATAACTAGATATATCTGTTATATCAGGTATTTACCATTAAATAATATAGAATGAGGAAACAAACATGTTCAACCGTGGCAGGAGAGGCGGCAGGTTTGGTGGACCAAGATATGGATTTGGGCGGTTTTCGGAAATCCTCGAATCCTACCCTGGAATCCTGAGAACTGCTTCAGACCTTGAAGACTTCATTAAAAACCTGACTGATGCAGACTCTACCGAGATTCAAGAATACACTGCTGAAATTACATCAAACAGGGAATTTCATGAGCACTTAGGAGAGAATCGAAGTAATTCTGGTAGAAGATTTTACGGTATGGGTATCAGCCCAACGTTAGGCACGATGCTGTATGCTTTATGCCGAAAGCTAAAGCCTGATACCTTTGTGGAAACCGGGGTATCAGGTGGCGTATCATCAGCGTTCATCCTCTGTGCCCTAGAGGAAAATAAGCATGGCGAGCTTTACTCAATAGACCTGCCGTGGGGAGAGCAGAGCGGCTGGTTAATCCCCAACTATTTGAGACATAGGTGGCATCTAGAACTGGGAAGCAGCTCTGAGAAATTACCTCCTTTACTAGAGAAACTGGGAGCGATAGACATTTTCTTACATGATAGCGAGCATTCCTATGAAAACATGCTCTGGGAATACCAGAGTGCATGGGCATATTTGAAAGATAGAGGGATATTATTATCGCACAATGTTGAACAGAACTATGCCTTCCCGGACTTTTGTAAGAGTGCTGGGGTAAAAGGTTTTCTGCTCAGCAACATGGGAGGAACAGTCAAAGCTTAAATAATGAAAATAGTTTTAGAGACCGTTGAAAAACTTTATTTTTCAACGGCAGTTAAACATATGGGTGGTGGAGAGGTAGCTTTGCTGAAAAAGGACGCAAGGACTTTTTCAGCAATCAGTTTTAGTATACCCGTACTTTTGTACCAGTACGGAATGATTAATAAGTGACAAAATAACAAGGTGGTAAATGATTAATAGAGACCAAGTTTCTAGACGGGGGCACCCTGAAACACAGTTCCAAAGGGAAGGCAGTAATTATAATATCTTACCTTACTTGACAAACACACTAAAACATGGTACGATATATCTCAATATAACTAGATATATCTTTAAATCAAGTATTCATAATATGGGGATGGGCTAAAGATGGATAATCGGCACCATCGATATGATAGACAACGATTCTTTCCTGGGCCAAGGCGTGACAGACTACTCCATAGGGGAGACCTTAAGTACATCATCCTGCAGTATCTAAAAGATAAGCCAAGCCATGGATATGACATTATCCGGGCGCTAGAAGAGCGCTTTCATGGCTTCTATGTACCAAGCCCGGGCACCATTTACCCCACGCTCCAGATGCTTGAGGAGATGGGTTATGTTACTGCTACCGAGCAGGAGGATAAAAAGATATACACCACTACTGAGGAAGGTCGCAAATTCCTTGATGAGCAGAAAGAATTCGCAGAAAGAATAAAGAGTCAAATAAGCAGCTGGTGGAATCCCGAGAACACTAATGATATAATTGAGACTATGCAGGAGTTTGAAAACCTTGCTCATTTGGTGAGAGATAAAGCCCGTACCGCGGAGCGCAAAGAGCTAAGCCGTATGAAGAAAGCCCTTTCCAATGCTTACGAGGAAATCTCAAAAGACCAGTCTTAAATCACGACAGGAAATAAAAGCGTGTTTGACGCTCGTTTTCGAGAAGCGAATATTAAATGAAAGTTTTACTGAGATTAGTTGTCTTTGTCCGAGGCCGCTGGGGGTGGTTAACCCTCGCCTTTGTGTGCCTGGTAGGCGGTACTGCCTTCAGCATGATTATACCCCGGATGCTTGGTGATGGCATTGATACCGCACTGCGAGTCAAGGATAGCGGTTTTCTATGGTGGCCAATGGCACGAGAGACGGCTATCTGGCTGGTGGCAGGGACTATCATTATTGCCAGTGCCCTGAGGGGAGTATCCGAATTCGGGCAGAGATACATTGCTGAAGCCGTCTCGCAGAAAGTTTCCTATGATGTCAGGAACGCCATCTACGACCGGCTGCAGCGACTGAGTTTTGCCTATTACGACCAGGCACAGACTGGCCAGCTTATGTCACGAGCTACCGTTGACGTGGAAGCAATACGCATGTTCTTCGGAATGGGCTTGCTCGGTATAGTCCAGACGGTTGTCATGGTGATTGCCATCTCCTGTATCCTGCTCTTAATGGACTGGAAGCTGGCGTTGATGACTATGGCATTTTTACCCTTTATTACCTGGATAGCCTACAAGTTCAGCAGTCGCATCCGTCCCATGTGGCTCAGAATTCAGGAGTTGATGGCCGAGCTGGGAACGGTACTGCAGGAGAGCCTCACCGGGGTGAGAGTAGTGAAGGTTTTCTCCAGGGAAAAAGAGGAGGGCAAAAAATTCTCTACTCAGGCAACAGTGCTCTACGATGAGCACATCAGCGTAGCTCGCCAGATGGCTTTCAACATGCCCCTTATGATGTTCATAATGGGCTTACCCACGATTCTTATTCTCTGGTATGGCGGACGCGAGGTGATAGCCGGTAACCTGACCATGGGCTATGTGACCCAGTACATACTGTATGTAAACATGATGGTGATGCCCGTCCGCCGCCTGGGAATGATGGCAAACCTCGTTTCCCGTACCATATCAGCCGGGGAGCGTGTTCTAGAGATACTTGACACCGAGTCAGCAGTCAAAGAGAAACCCGATGCTATGGAGTTAGGCAGGTTGAAGGGGCAGGTTATTTTTGAAGATGTCAGCTTCAGCTACAATTCAATGGCTTCAACACTTACTGATGTCAGCTTTAGTGTACAGCCGGGGCAGCTGGTGGCTCTGCTGGGAGGCTCAGGAAGCGGCAAGAGCACTATAGCCAACCTTGTCTCTAGATTCTATGATGTAAGTAGCGGACGCATCACCATTGATGATATTGATATCCGTGACACGACTCTGGCCTCACTGCGTAAGAACGTGGGGATATCACAACAGGATATCTTTCTGTTTTCAGGCACAATTCGGGATAACATCGCCTACGGCGCAGTAAATGCTGACATGGAGCAGATAGTAGCTGTCTCCAAAGCAGCGCAATTGCACGATTTTATACAGAGCCTGCCTGATGGCTACGACACCTGGGTAGGCGAACGTGGCATCACCCTCTCCGGTGGTGAGAAACAGCGTTTGGCAATAGCTCGTACCCTGCTCATAAATCCCAGCGTCCTTATTCTGGATGACTCCACCTCCAGCGTTGACGCTGAAACCGAGCATCTCATACGTCAAGCACTGGGCAAGCTTATTGAAGGACGCACTACCTTCATCATTACTCACCGCCTGCCCATTATCAAGAGGGCCGACCTTATTCTGATGCTCGACAAAGGTAAGATAGTGGAGATGGGTAAACATGGTGACCTTATGGCCAAGGAAGGCCTTTACTATCAAATATATCAATCACAACTTATGACAGATAATAATGCCGGAGATGACATAGAGAGGAGTAACTAAACATGTTTCACGGCGGTGGCGGTGGCGGCTTTGGAGGCGGCGGTGGAGGAGGACACGGGGGTCGACTCGAAAGCGCCATTGATGCTGATGAACAGGATGTGCTGGGTAAGGTATACGACAGAAAGATTCTAGCTCGGATGCCCAAATATCTGGCACCGGTCAAAGGATGGCTGGCTCTGGGAGCCAGCGGTATGGTAATACGTACCCTGGCTCAACTGGCTACGCCTTATCTGATAGCTATAGCCGTCGACCAGTTTATACTGACTGGCAATTTCGGTGGTCTAAACATCATCGCCCTCGCCTTAGTAGGTATTGCACTGCTGATGTGGCTGGGTGAACGTATGTCAACTCTGTACCTTGCCTATGCCGGCCAGTCAGTGCTCTATAGAATGCGCACCGAGATGTTTAACCACCTCCACCGGCTCTCGCTGGGCTTCTTCGACCATAATAAAGTGGGCAAACTTATGTCCCGGGTGCAAAACGATGTAAACCAGCTGCAGGAAGTGCTCACCCAGGGTATCCTCAACATGCTGACCAGTCTCCTGACCCTGGTGGGAATAATCATTGTCATGATTACCATGAATCCCCGACTAGCCCTGCTCACCTTCACCGTGTTGCCAGTATTGGGCATAGTTGTAATCATATGGCAGAGGTATGCACGGCGTGCCTTCATCAGAGTGCGACAGGCAATCGCTGTGGTTAACGACCAGCTTCAGGAAGGTATATCCGGCGTGAGAGTAATCCAGAGCCTGTCCCGGGAGGATATAAACATCGGGCAATTTGACGATGTAAACAGGGAACATCTGGATGCCAACATAAGCGCCATCAGGCTGCAAGCTATCATGATGCCGACAGTCCAGATAATGACCGCCGTCGCTTACGCCTTACTTATCATCTTCGGTGGATATCAGGTCCTGGCCGGAACGATGGGTGTTGGTATTCTGCTGGGCTTTATACTCTATATCCAGCGCTTCTTTGAGCCTATAATGCAATTGACCCAGCAGTATACGCAGCTCCAGCGGGCTATGGCTTCCGGGGCACGTATCTTCGAACTCCTCGATGTCGAACCTGAAATCAAGGATAGACCCGACGCTATCGAGATGCCTCCGATAAAAGGAGAGGTTAAGTTTAATCATCTTACCTTTGCCTATGAACCGGATTTGGATGTACTCCACGATATAGACTTAACAATCAAGCCTGGAGAGACAGTAGCTATAGTGGGACGCACCGGAGCCGGCAAAAGCAGCCTGATGAACCTTATCGCCCGCATGTATGAGATAAATAAGGGTGAGATAATTCTGGATGGCTACAGTATAGATTCAGTCACCCTGGAGTCATTAAGGCGCCAGATAGGTATTGTACCTCAGGATGCCTTCCTCTTTTCCGGTACCATTGAGGATAATATTCGATACGGACGCCTTGATGCCAGCCACGAGGAGGTCATCGAGGCAGCCAAAGCGGCAGGTGTCCATGACGCCATTTCTCGCATGGAGAATGGCTACGACACGCCAGTGGGGGAAAGGGGTAGCAACCTCAGCGCCGGGCAACGCCAGCTTACCTGCCTTGCCCGGGCAATTCTAGCCAATCCACCCATACTGATACTGGATGAAGCTACCTCCAATGTGGATACCAACACTGAACGCATTATGCAGGAAGCACTGCGACGCATTTCTCAGGGGCGCACCTGCATCATCATTGCCCACAGGCTTTCCACCGTAACCAGTGCCGACCGTATTGTAGCCCTCGAGGGGGGGAAAATCGTCGAGATGGGCACTCACCAGGAACTTCTGGCTAAAAAGGGTCTCTATTACCAGATGTTTGAGACTCTAAGCGCCGCAGAAGAATAGAGTGACTGACTATGAAGCGGTAAGGCCTGCTCCCCCTTTGAAAACTGCTGAAGAAGTCCTTCCGACTGTCAGCAAACCCAACCGCCTCCCACCCCCATCGTTAACTCCGCTGAAAAATGTCATTTTTCAGCGGTTTTCTTTGAGCTTTTTTAGCTATATAGTATAATTAATAATGTATGATACCTTAAGTATTTCAATGTGGTTAGAGGACTTATGGATGATATAAAAAGTGCCCATGAGATAGCTGTGGAAAAAGTAGAGAAGCTGGGCGAGGCGACTGAGGAGGAGCGCCTGAAATGGAAGTATATCCCGCAAGGAGAAGAACTGGCAGCCAGATATCTTAAGGGAAAAGTCAATCTGGTAGCTGAGTTGAGCCAGTATGAGGAAAAGGTGAAAAAGTATATTATAGAGGGCGCTTCGGAGATACTAGGCAGAAACATTAGCCTGCCAAAGAATGACGTAATTAAGAAAAATAACAGGAGGACAATGGACGGCTTAAAGCTGCTGAAGAATGATAAGGCAAGTGTGGAGAATGTCTACAGCAAGATAAGGTACCTCTTCAACCACTATGCGGAGCAGGGTGAGCAGCAGAGACAACAGGCTTACCAGTCATTAAAGGCTGAATTGGAAGAAAAGATGCGACAAGCAATGCAACAGCAGCTAGGTCCACTGATGGGGATGAACATAGACGTAGAAAAACAGCCACAGTTTCAACAGGAATGGCGAAAGATACAGATTCAGCTAGACTCCCAATACCTAACTCATTTGAACGAATACAAGCGAGAGCTATCAGAGATAGAGTAAACTATAATGAATGAATTATCATCTTTTATTAACGAAGTATATAGGGAACCTTATTCTTTCTTTAGCAATAACTGCATCAGGAAATCTTTGAGGATAAAAGCCAAAGCAGAGGCGCTAGGGAAAAGGGCTGATATAATTTGCTGTATATCAATAGTGCCGATAAGGAAGTGGCATAACTTCCCTGCTATTAGCCCTCATATTTACACTGAGATTGATGGTAAAAAGATAGATGTATCACTTGACCCGGGACATGAAAAAATATACTGTAAAAATAGTGAGAAAAAGATAATTCTACCGGTCAACATCTCCAAGCTAAGGAGAATCCTTAGTAAAGGAGCCAGCCCTTGGTTATTTATTAAGAGGGGGCTTAGGGAGGAAGGACATGGATATTGATAAGAGAATTGAAGATGCAGTTAGGCGCACAAAGATATTAAGAGCTCCGAAGCAGAGTCTGTATACCTTCGGCATTACCAACATATACTATTACCTGGTCACTGAGCCTGCTTACTCAGAGCTTATAGAAGATATCACTGAAACCGTAGTTAGAGAAGGCAGGGTGACTGCCGAAAGGCCAAAAATTGTCACGCCCTATTATCTTTCCCAGCTTGAAGGATTTGGCCTGGAAGCTAGAAGATACTTTGAAGCATTAGCCGAAGAACATGGGGCAAGCATCCCGGGCCTGTTTTATGCCTACAAGAATGAGCCAAAAGAGCTTAATATTGTCTCAGATAATTTGCTCTCGGTAGTGGATAAGCTAAATGCCAAGATTGACGAGCGCGGTGACCCACTAACAGCAATTATTCAAGGTGAAGATGAGCTTTGGGATGTGTCACTAATGAAATTTATCTACGAAGTAACCAGAAAATCGGTACCAGATAATCTCAGACAGCTGGGGAGACGAGGGCTTTTAAATATAGATGCCGATGGTACTCCGGCGGCGGCTAGAGTGAGGATTGACGAGCTTTTCGAGCAGGTTGCCAGGGGCGAGTGTGAACCTGGTGAATTGAAAGATGAGCTTGAACGCTGGGGTCTATTTGAGGAGTATGAGGATAGGTTTCTTAACATTTTCCGCAAAAAACGATAGAGAGGGAGAGTAAAAGAGGGGCAAAGCCTCTGTAATAATAGGAAAAGTTAAAGAGGGCAAAGCCTCCGTAATAACAGGGAGTTAAAGAGGGCGAAGCCCCTCTTAAGGAAAAATCTTCCCCTTCCCCTTGTTAAGGGGAAGGGGATTAAGAGGATAGGGTCACTAAGATTAAAAGGGTGAGGTTAACAAACAATCACAGCGATGGAGGGGACTTTATAAGGTGGAAATATCGATAATTGAAGCCAGAGACCTCTCCGAGGCATGGTTTCTTTGCCTGCGCAAGACCCTAACGGAAGGGCATGAGTACAAAGTTGACCGGGGAAGCTATGCCGGACAGCGCCGCAAAGAGCTTGATTATGTGGTTGTCCAGGTCAGGCACCCAGACACAAGACCTCTGATACCCGATGTGCCGCAGGGTGTGCCACCACCCACCTCTATGGAGTATATAGAAAGCTACCTCCCCTACCTTATGACGGCACATAAAGCCGAGGGAGAGCAATATACTTACGGTCAGTACTTGGAGAAGCAGATTGCCGAAATAGTCAGGATGTATAAGGAGGACGGCTTTAACACCAATCAGGCTTTTATGGCGGTTGGTGATAGCCAGTCCATTTATCTCTCAGACCCTCCGTGCTTGAGGGGGATAGATACCAGAATCCATGACGGCAAGCTCCACTTTTTTGTCTATTTCAGGTCGTGGGACCTGTGGGCTGGTTTCCCCTCGAATCTGGCAGCCATTCAACTGCTAAAGGAATATATGTCCAGCGAGATAGGCATTGATGATGGTGAGTTGATTGCCTCCAGTAAAGGACTGCATCTTTACGAGTATGCCTGGGAGTTGGCTCAAGCTACGGCAAGAATGTAACAGGGTTAATAAGAGGGGCTAGCGCCCCTCTTTAACTCCCCGCTGTTTTTGTAAAAAGGGCTTCGCCCCTTTTAATCTGCTTACCAAACAACTCCTCATCTCACACTACTCACCAAAGGTTCTTCGTGCTAGAATAGATAGGGCCTATTTGCAGCAGGCTCTTTCTAATAGAAATCCAATCTCCATTCCAAAAAAGGTAGACCATGATTTCCGCACGATTAAGGCAAAAGAGATTCTACGGGTGGACAGTACTGGCTGGAGCAATGCTGGTCTCTTTTAGTATGGTCGGGAATATTATCGTTTCATATGGGATATTTCTACCTAATATGTGTGAGGAACTTGACTGGAGCAGGTCAACCTTATCCGCACCATACACCGCATTCTGGATAGTTATGGGGTTACTCGGACCACTTGTTGGCATTAGCATTAGCAAGTTTGGAGCCAGGAAAAATATAATATACGGTAATCTTGCCATTGTCCTCGGTGCGCTGGGTATGTCCCTGGTTAAAGAACTTTGGCACGTCTATCTCTTTTACACTGTCTTGATAGGAACAGGGCAGGCCTTTGGTTCTTTCATAGCCTTGACCGCGGTTGTCACCAACTGGTTTACCAGGAGAAGGTCCCTGGCGCTAAGCTTACTCCTCGCTTCAGGAAGCATTGGTGCCCTTATCTTTGCTCCACTAATAAGCTGGCTTATCTCCAGCCAGAGTCGGCAGCTAGCCTGGGTTTGCGTGGCTAGCATACACCTAATACTGGCTGTAGTTATTGGTGGAATACTAATTAGAAACAAACCAGAGGAACTGGGGCAAGCGCCTGACGGGGAAACCTCTGACACAGCTCAAGAAGCGGAGGCAGCTAAGCCGATTCGGAGTCAGGTTTATCAGACACCTGTGGACTGGAGGGTCGGTGATGCCCTGCGCACGCCCGCCTTATGGCTGGTGATAGCCTTCGGCTCGGCTACTATGTTTACCCTGAATTTCCTGACGCTCCATCAAGTGGCTTATCTAGAGGACATGGATTACTCTCCCATGGTAGCCGCCACCGCAGTAGGAGTACTTAGCGGAATGAACATTATTGGACAGCTAGCCAGCGGAGCTTTAGGCACCAGGTTTGAAGGCAGGCACCTTGCCGCCGCCTGCCTGGCTGGGTTCGCAGTTGGCATTACCATCCTGATGAATGTCAGGGCACTTCCCTTAATCTATTTACACACCATAGTAAGTGGGGTTAGCTGTGGAGGGATAATGGTAGTCATGCCTGTCCTGATTGGAGCCTACTTTGGAAGTACCGCCTATGCCCAGATTATCGGCTGGACTACTCCCGTCACCACAATTTTTAGTGCCGGCAGCCCATTACTGGCCGCGTTTATCTTTGATAACACAGGTAGTTACACGCCCGTTTTTACAATTGCTTTAGTCTTCCTTGGAGTTGGTCTAGTGTGTGCTCTCCTGGCTCAACCCCCAAAACCTAAGGTAACCATATCCGACGGTGCTCCCCGCTGACAGGCCAAATACTGGCTAACAATTGGAAGTAGAAAAATGAAGCTAATTATCTTTACAAGTTTATTACTGGTTTGTTTGCTCAGTGGCAGTTGCGCCCCCGGTCAGGATTTTGATGCTCGTCTAAAATCAATAGTGAAACCGTATCTCTTCAGTATTGCTGGCTGGGAGTTAAGAGCTATTCCACAGGAAGCAAGCCAATGGCTTTTTGGTGAACAGGAAGAGGTTGATAATGAAGTCCAGGTGATTACCGAATATTTTGCCTCCATTGAGCGAATAAAAACCTTAAAATCAGAAATAGAAGCCGCCAATACCGACAATGGAGAGAGTGCCCTAGCTCCGCTTGAAGACGAGCTGAACAGGTTACAAGAGCGAAAAACGGCTTTAGCAGATACGGTGGAGAGGATAATAGAGAAGCAGATACGAGATACCCTAACTCAACAGGGTATCTTCAATCCAGTAATAGAGTCAAAAGTTGGTTTCCCGCCGGTAAGTTTCAATCTAGAGCAACTACCCTGCTTGCTGGTGATTTCACCCAGAGACAGAATAGAGTCTATAAGGGAAATTATCCTGGAGCCAAACCTTACCCCAGAGGAAAAAGAGGATATTGAAGCCAGAGTCGACGAGTTAGGAGTCTCCTCACTGGTGGCAAGGATTGGCGGCATAGCAACATATCCCACCCTTGTTGATAATGAGGCCAGCCTGCGGTCTATTTTAGATACAGCCACTGAGGAGTGGTTGCACCAGTATCTGGTGTTCAGACCACTGGGGTTTCGTTACTTGCTTGATTTAACGGGACTATCCAGAAACTATGAAATTGCCACTATGAATGAAACCCTGGCTGGTATGGTCAGTAAAGAGATTGGCTCTATGGTATATGAGAAATATTATTCTGAATATGAAAATGGTGATAATCAGGCAAAAGAATCGGAATTTGATTTTAACCAGGAGATGAGAGAAATAAGAAAAACGGTTGATGCATACCTTGCCCGGGGAGAAATTGAGCAGGCTGAGGAATTCATGGAACAGAAACGGCAATATCTATCCTCAATGGGCTACTATATTAGAAAACTCAACCAGGCCTACTTTGCTTTTCACGGCACTTATGCTGATAAACCAGCCTTTATCAATCCCATCGGACTCGAGTTAAAGGAACTAAGAAGCCAAAGCACCTCATTGAAGGATTTCCTAAATACCGTTGCCGCCATGACCAGCCGTCAAGAGCTAAGAGACAGTATCAGGTAAAGGTTGCTCACTGTAATGCTTGCTTAGCAAAGGCGGTGCTGACGCTATCCATATGATGATGCCAGGTAGGTGGGAATCAACCCAAATAGTCGAAAGATATACAAAATTACTACGCTTTAAAGATAGCTTAAAGCTCTATTCTCCGGTAGTGACTTAATACTAGCAGTACTCTATTTATGAGCCACGGTCAAGAAAAATGTTCGTTCTGCCTTCTCACCGCCTTCCCAAGGTCGGCTATATTCCATGGTTATATTCCCCGTACCTGCAGGGAAAGTCCACACTTCTTTACCCGCAGCCCCCACAACTCCCGTATCTTCGGACGACTCGAATTCGTGACCTATCGGTGTCCAGTCAGGCGACTCGAATTTGCTACCAAACGGTGTCCACATAGCTTCGTAAGCCACTTCTGTTAACTTCCACTCAAAGCCTGTGGTCGGGTCAGAGCACAAAGTCACTACTAATAAGTCAGCCCAGTTATTAAGTTCCACCTCTTTAGTGACAGTACCCTCCTGCTTTAGAAAGTCATCACAGGCAACGTCTACAGATGCAGTCCTGGACTGAAAACCACAAAAGATGAGCAAGGCGGCAACCACAGCACATATTCCGATTGCTATCCGTATCATATCTTGCTCTCCTGTTTGGGATTTTCAGCTGTCACTATAAACAGCGAGTGAACTCTATTTTGGCTGGCAGTAGTGGCAAATTAGCACCACTCAGTAATAAACAGTTTAAGCAATTGAGTTGTCTTTGTCAATCATCAAGAAGCATACCCGCGGGCATGTTGGGTATAGCCAAGACAGCTTTATTGCAGGCCTTAGTAGAATTTGGGGGAGTCTCTATCTTGACCTTAGCCTAGTACTTTTGTACAATGGAACATTGTTTGCCAACGCTTCTGCTTTGCACATATTTGAATGAATGGACATATTTAGAATTCCCAAGAGTTTGAACGTTAAAAGTCGTACCATGAGGCTCATGCTGTACGCACTATTCGGCATCATAGTTGCGGATGGTCTGATAACCAAGTTCCTGGTGACAAATGGATATGCATTAGAAGTGAATCCTTTCCTGCAAGCTTGGGTAGGCCAGGAATTGTTTTTTGCTATAAAGGTGTCAGGCGCTTTTTTAGTTACAGCACTTTTGTGGATTAAATACAATGCAGCGCCCAAGCTCATATATATAATCACCGCGGTATTTCTGGCATTTTACACAAGCATCGTTTTCTGGAATCTGTTTGTATTTCTTACTACTCAACTGTGAGCATTCTCTCTCAGCATCCCAAAACGAAGCTACACGCCTAATCCATATGGTATATATTCCCTGATAAGAACCTTTGCATGTCTATTGAAGAAAGCAGGAACTGCTTGACGCTAATACCAACGCCAGATACAATACTGTAGGTGGGCCGCTAGCTCAACTGGCAGAGCAGCTGACTCTTAATCAGCAGGTTACAGGTTCGATTCCTGTGCGGCTCACTAGCCTCACTTGAGGTCTTCCGAAATGCCGAAATTTTCTGAATCACCGGGTCAGTTTTTATCTCACGTTCCATCATTTCGACATGCTGATTCTAACATATTTTTACTGGATAATTGCTAGGAAAAAACGATATTTCATTTACGCTGAAAAATAATTAATACCGGCTGAGTTTTACCGGTTTCAATAATTTATGAGCTGGTTCCGTGCATCGTTTACAATAATCTCCTCGCACATACGTTGTATTAGGTCGACCTATCAATAAGACGCTGGAATGCCACCGTAAGAAGATTCATAGCCCTAGTAACGTAGCGACGACTTAGATAAGATCGGTCTAATTTTAACAGGGAAGCGATCTCAACTATTTTCTTCGTCGGGAAATCTGTGAGTATCACCCGGGTTTGAGCTTCAATATCGTATTCCTGGACCTCAATAAGAGCTTGTTTAAGGACTGCCTGTAGAGCCAAACCACTTCCTATAGTTCTTCCGCCATGCTCTTTGGCAGCAAGTTTTTGCACCACTGGCAGTTGTGCAAGCCAGCTTTTTTCAAGTACCTCTATATCATACAAATGACCCCAAACGGCCCGTATCTCCTTATTCCAATCCTTTATAGATCTGGGGCCCCGTCTACTTCCACTCTATATCATTAAACTGAAAAATCGTTAACTACAGTCTACAAAGTGATACTGTTGTAGAGAAAAAGCGTGTTCCATAGCTATCTGGCTTAAACCAAGAATAGAATGAGACTTGACATCTAACGATATTTTCGTTATAATGCCTATTATGAATAATAGAGAGAACAATGCAGAGCAAATCATTAACCGCTTCGGCGGTCAGTCCTCACTCGCAAATATTTTGGGAAGACGCCAGAGCACGGTACAACACTGGGCGAAGACCGGAAGAATCCCATCGCAGTGGCACAATTCGTTACTGAAACTCGCTCACGAAAAGGGAATTGCTCTCGAACCAAGGGACTTCGTTACCCAGGAGACCATAACGATCGAGCCGGCTGATGGAAGACTCGGCGTTCTCCTTGTGGGCTTGGGAGCGGTTAGCTCCACATTTATCGCCGGTGTCGAGCATATTCGGCACGGTACAGGGAGGCCTTTCGGTTCGGTTACCCAGATGGCAACGATACGGCTTGGCAAGCGGACGGAGAAGCGGACGCCTTTGATACGGGAATTTGTTCCATTAGCAGGTCTAGACCAGCTTGTATTCGGGACTTGGGACCCGATTCCGGACGATGGATATGAGTCAGCCGTAAAATGCGGAGTATTGGACCGATATCAATACATCGAGCCCATTACAGACTTTCTGAAGTCTATTAAACCTATGCTGGCCGTATTCGATAGCCAGTATGTCAAACGGATAAATGGAAACAATACGAAAAAGGCACAGACCAAGCTCAAACTCGCCGAAGCCGTCCGTGACGACATACGACGCTTCAAGAGTAATAATAAATGTGACCGGCTTGTTATGATTTGGTGCGCTTCTACCGAAAAATTCATTACCGCGTCTGATGTACATAAGGACCTCGAGAGTTTCAGAAGAGGACTCGAGGAAAATGACGACAGAATTGCACCGTCTATGATTTACGCTTATGCGGCTCTAATGGAAGGTGTGCCTTTCGCAAATGGGGCTCCGGCTTTGACTGTCGACATCCCAGCTCTGGAAAAGCTGGCTATCGATAAGGACATCCCGATTTGCGGGAAGGATTTTAAGACCGGCCAGACCCTCATCAAGACGGTAATAGCTCCGATGCTGAAGGCGAGGATGCTGGGTGTGAACGGCTGGTTTTCGACTAACATATTGGGTAACCGCGATGGAGAAGTCCTTGACGAGCCGGAGAACTTTAAAACGAAAGAGGAATCAAAGCTCGGTGCGCTGGAGTATATCCTGCAACCTGACCTCTACCCCGACCTGTATGCCGATGCTTATCATAAGATCCGCATCAATTATTATCCACCCCGAGGAGATGCAAAAGAAGGCTGGGATAATATAGATATCTTCGGGTGGCTCGGCCGGCAGATGCAGATAAAGGTTAATTTCCTGTGCTCGGATTCCACCCTGGCTGCCCCGTTAGTGCTGGATTTAGCTCTCTTTATGGACCTGGCGAAACGGGCCGGGCTGGGCGGGATTCAGGAATGGCTATCCTTCTACTTCAAGAGTCCTCATCACGCATCCTGTGTATACCCGGAACATGACCTGTTCATACAACAAACAAAGCTCAAGAACACGCTCAGATGGCTGATGGGCGCTGAGCAGATTACACACCTTGGAATGGAATACTACCTTGAAGACTGAGAACCTCCGCACCCAACTCATCAGTTTCGCGACGACTTTGCTTGGTGAGGTAAGATCTCCGATTGTACTATCTGGACTATCGTTCATAGGAGCGAATATTCTCTAGACTAAGCTCCTCTTTGGCTGGCTCTATTGACGATTTCCTTTGGATAGCCAAGGTATCTAAGTAAAGTAATGGCATTGTGCGTTGTAGCTACTCCAGGCTTGAGCAAATAGTCAAATCTCAAACCAGTAGCATCAGCAGTATCCGTGAAGTGATAGAGGTCACATGAGCCATCCAATCGCTCGACCAATTCTAGATCATGTGTGGCGACGATGACAAGTGCGTTCTGTGTGACCAGATATCGAATGATCGCTTCTGATGCCTTGACTCTCTCTGCAGAATTTGTGCCGGATAACAGCTCATCTATAATACACAGGGTAGGTATCTTATCACTGAGGCTTTGAATAGTCCGCAAGATTCTTTCCGCTTCAACATAATAAAAGCTCTTTCCCGCTACCACATCATCGGTCCTGCTGATGGAGGTCATTACCCGGAAGCAACTGCTCCGGTAGTAAGAGGTAAGGCATGTAGCTATTGTCTGGGCCATCAAAACATTGCAACCGATATTTCTCAGGAAGGTTGATTTGCCGCTCATATTCGAGCCGGTTATAATAACCCCCTTTTGGCTAATAGCAATTGAGGTTGGAACCGGGCTATCCAGTAACGGGTGTCTGGCATCTTTTACTTCTAGATGAATCCCCTCTTCTCCCTCTTGTATAAACTCTGGTTCCATAAAGGATGCCAAGCTGGCCCTGTAGGACGCTACTGATTGCAGGGCATCCAGCTCACCCAGGATTAGATAGAGTTCCTGTAATTCTGATATTTGGCGGTTTATTTCATCTGTCGCTGAATAAAAGGCCCGGACTTCCAACAGAAAGAATATATTCAAGTACTCAAACACGATGTCGGCAGGTGAACCAGACGAAGGCGCTTCCACTGGGAGCAAGAAACGCGCTTTCTTCAAGATTTTACGTGAGGTCTTAAAGAGCTCTCCCAACCTTGTTGTATATTGTTCAAGTCCCTCTACCTTGATAAGTGAAAGCTCCTTCGCTGTTTTGATACAGGCGTGATCCATGTTAAGGTCATTCCAGGTTTGGTCGTCAATGAAATCCTCAGCCTCCCCGACCAAATAGGCATTATCGAATAGCATTTTGATTGCCTTGAAATCTCGCTTCTTCGATACCTGTGGTATACCCCAATCATTTCGTATTTGTGCCAGATACCTTAACTTCTTAAGTCTGCCAGATATGTTGAAGCCAACAAGCGAGATTGGAAATACAGAAATAAGTCCCCAGTAAAAAGAAGAGTTGAGTGTATAACCGACACCAATAGAAACGAAGACAATCAAGATTGCCACGATGACCAGTACTGAAAGGATGTTCTTGTATTTAGATAGTATTTTATCAATATGTAGAGCGGTTTTTTCCTCTTGCTCCATTGATTAATTCCTCAGCAAGTCTTATCTAAAAACCCCCGAACTGCTTAGCCAGAATCGCATCAATTTTCGAAAAGGACTATTACACTTGTAATTGCCACCAGTTTATTGCCTACTGCTTTTAGTGTCAATACTTATGACATGCCGAAGGTATTTTTGGCTCCTTTCTGCTAATTTGGAACATCAACTCGGCAGTTACAGATTCAACAAACCGCCCAAATGTGTAATGGGTACTAAACCCTATTTCAAGATGTTCAGGTACGCTTCTTCCAGTGTCGGCTCCCGGCTGATAATATTTTCGATACCGGCTCGACCAGCTATTTCAGCAATTTGCTCCTGTATATCGATGCCAACCGTTGTATGAACGGTTAGCTTGTGTAATACGCCGTCTACTCCAATGTCCACACGCCGGACACCTTCCAGTTTGGATATATCTTCAACCAGTCCCTTCAGGACTTCTTTAACCGTCACCTCTATCACGATAATATTACTGAAATGCCGTTTTATATCCGCAGGGCTGCCCATTGCTACCAGTTTACCCTTATTTATCATCGCCACCGTCTGACATAATGCATCGGCCTCGAACATATAGTGCGTTGTCAGCAGGATTGTCTTCCCCTGGCTCGCCATTTCCGGAATAAACTGACGTAACTCCTGTGCTCCGAAAGGGTCGAGTCCGATGGTCGGTTCATCCAGAAAAAGGATGTCGGGGTCCATCAGGAGGCCTCGAGCGATATGAATCCTCTGCTTCATGCCCCGGGAATATCGTTCCATTAAAATATCCTGGCTCTCGGTCAATCCGACCTTCGCCAACATCTCATCGACGCGCCGCGAAGCCTGACGGGGATTCATGTGGTTTAAGGCGGCGAAATAGAGCAGGTTTTCCCTGCCCGACAGACGCCCGTAATAGCCGCGGTCTCCGCCGAGCACCTGGCCGATATGCTTACGGACTTCCCCGGACTGCCGGACTATGTCGAAGCCGGCGACCCTGGCAAATCCGGATGTGGGGGTTAGCAGTGTCGACAGAATGCGTACCAGAGTAGTCTTTCCAGCACCGTTAGGTCCGAGAACTCCGAATACGACGCCTTTAGGGAAAGTGAGAGAAAGGCCGTCAAGAGCTACCGTATCCCGCTTCTTGCCAAAGGCATTCCGCGAGGTGTAGATCCTCCCCAGGTCTTCACATTCTACTGCCCACTGTTGTGAATCATTCATACAGTATCAATCTCTTTCAAACTCATGCCGCCGTCTCCACGAGTCCTCGTCGCTTGGCGATAATCTCGGAAACGTGGTACCCGACCAGGCCCAGGACAGTATATCCCAGTCCGACAATTAACTCCTGCAGAAGCGAAGGCAGGATAGCCGCCACTCCCGCACCGTCGAAAGTACTACGAAACGCTACCAGTCCGTGTGTTAGCGGCAGGACCTGACTGAACACAGCCAGAGGAGCCGGAAGACTGGATATGGGTATAATAACACCTGTCAAGACTATTATGACTCCTGCGAAAGTACGGTACATCAAAATCCAGTCGGTAAATACGATGAAGAAATTACCTAAAAATGCAGCGCAAGCGCAAGAGGATAGAGAAATAACTAGAACTGTCAGGACGAGCGCTATCCAGTTTACCTGATTGAAATCCAGGTCGAGAAGGAGCCAGCTAAAGAACAGCCCCGCTGCAACAACTACAAACCCGTTCGGTATATGAAAAAGCTGCCGGCTGAAGAATATCACCTCCCGGTTACCCCGGGAAGAATAGACAATGGAAAGGATGGCAAATCGTCTCTCGAGAACGAAGCATTGCAGGATACTTGCAGAAATGATGAAAGGAATATATTGTGCCACCAGCCCGAGTACATACGGCCGGACCACGTCCGGCCCGAGGGCGAACCTGCCCACCAGAGCGAACATGATTATCGTAAACGCAGGGCCGAACACCACAGTCGTGATGTACGATGGCCAGGGCAGCCATATAAACAGGCCCCGATAGTTGTAATATGCTTGTCTTAAAAAATTACGCATTTCATCCTTCAGAAAGTGGTCAACGCGGCTGTAACTCTGACACGCCGCTCGACCAGACGGAATAACAGTTGCGTTATAAAGAGATAGACTACAGCCAGCGCCAGAGCAATGACCCATCTGATAACTATCTCCCAAGTCGACCCGCTTCCGGTGGTGGCCATAATGACGCTTTCCATTGCCCAGGATGTCGGCAGACCCCTGGCAATAACCTGAAGAGCCGCAGGAAGGATACCAATCGGGTAAAGGAATCCGCTGCATGCCACTCCGAAGGGCATAACCGTAGCAAACAGACCTGACGGTTCCCCCACCAGGACCGTTATCGGGCAAAAGATAAACCCGGCACAAATCATCACGAACAACGTGATTGCTAGCGAGACAATGGCTAACGGAAGGTCAACAATGGGAATCGCATGTTCCGAGACAATGAGTATCAATATGAAGGCTCCGGCACCGGTCAACAGGCTAAAAATACAGAGGGCTAATGATTTACCAAGCATGGTAACGATTACCGGAGTCCGGGAGACCAGACTCACATCCAGAAGTCCTCCCCACCGCTCGTCGCTCAGAGCCCATCCCATACGAAAAACAGCATTCGTCCACACCAGCATAAGACTGGCCCCGACGGCTATGTAAGTGATTGCGACCGGATTATCGCTCTTGTTAGCTATCCAGGCAAGGATTATCACATTAGGTATCCCGGCGATAATAAAATTGGCATAGCTGGCAGTCCGCCTGACGTTCCGCCACTGCTGCAGGAATGCGCCCGATAAGGCATAGAGATTACCCATAAGATATTCGCGGCGGATTCCAGGGAAACCGCTCAGACCGTGAAATCCTGGTTTCTCTGACAACAACGTTTCGTCTCCGAAGCTTCTCTAGAGAGTAGAGTTTATAATGATACCATACTGAAATGCGGACGGCAATTTACGTCAGACGGCATATGACACGAATGTGCAAGTCCGATTCAACAGAACGCTATTTAGTATATCGAGTAACAGAAGAAGATGGCTCCGGCTACAATAGAAAGGTACCGGAAGTACACAAATCTAGAGTAGAAGGAGCCATCCCGGAATGGAGAAAAAGGTTGACAAGTCCTACGAACTAGGAAAAGAACGCGCCGATGATGATCTCATTGAGAGAACGCTTGGGCACGTGCCTGACACCTTCATTATCCCACCAGCCCTTGATATTCCCATCCTCACCTATCACCTCAATCACCGCTTTCCCTTTTTTTACTGGTTGTGTCCCCAAAGTTGTGGAAAAAGAAATCGGCTAAGATTCACCTTGATAGAGCCCTTATCTCCAGAGTTGAATTCGCGAGATTCTTAACAGAATTGACAATCGGATACGATGGGATATATCATTGGTGTTAAAAATCAAATGGGGCAAGGGTAAGCTCACAGCAATTTTATCTCAGAAGTCTTATATCAATATCAAACCTGCCTAATAACCAAACAGATGTTCCACCAATGACTGATGGCAGACACAGCTTTATTCAGCTATTCCATATAAGAAGATTTAGTAAATAAAAGGAGGTTAAGAAATTGAGTACATGGAACACTTATTTTAAAGAAAAGGGTCACGCACCGGATTGGCCATACCCCGTCCGCTACGACCAGGAGCAGGAAATCGGTGCCGATGTCCTGGTGATTGGAGGAGGTATCGCTGGTTGCTGGGCGGCAATCAGTGCTGCCCGACAGGGACTAAATGTAGTTCTGGTGGAAAAGGGTGATACTATCAGGAGCGGTGCTGGAGGACCCGGATGCGACCACTGGTGTGATGCTCCGGCTAATCCTCTGTCCAATGTGGACCCGGATGAGTGGGCGGAGCATATGGCTGACCGCTCCTACTGCAACGGCATTGGTATCCAGATACAGTGCCGTGAGAACTATGATACTCTGGTTGAACTGGAGCAGATGGGCGGTAAAATCAGAGACACCGGTGATGAATACGTGGGTGCTCAAGGCCGGGATGAGAAGACCAAATTCATGATTTCACCGCGCTACGGTCGAACACACAGCTATGCCTTCGTGGATGAAACTACAAAGGGGAAAATATTTAAAAGCAATCCGGACCAGAAAAGGAACAATGTGGTGATACGGGTCTGGGGTACCACTTTTAAACCCACACTGAAAAAGGAATGTCAGCGCCTGGGGGTCAAAATCTTTGATCGCGTGATGGTAACCAGCTTGTTAACTGAGAACGGGGTCCAGGGTGCCCGGGTAGTCGGAGCTACCGGCTTCAACAATCGTACCGGTGAATTCATGATTTTCAAATCCAAGGCGACTATACTCTCCACGGCTAGAGCCGGCTCGATTTGGCTTTTCAATTCAGAATTAGCCGGTATTTGTGGTATGGGTTCCCGTACCATTTCTGGCGATGGCACCGTCATGGCATGGAAAGCCGGTGCTGAACTCACCCTAATGGAACGGTCTGGGACCATAGCTATTGCTACCGGCTTCAAACATAAGTGGTACACGGGGGCAGGTGATGCCAGCTACGAGAATGTACCTATCGTCGATGCCAACGGTAAACCGGTACCTTACGCAATACAGGGTTGGGTTGATTTTGGTGCCATGATGCCGTCCCGCGAAGCTATGCAAGCTATCCGGGAAGGCGTCCTCAAAGGTGAATATGAGCTGCCTTTCTATGGAGATTTTCCAGCCATGCCGGAGGTAGAGAGAAGTGCAACCTGGAAACTGATGCTGGGTGAAGAATCTACGACGAAAATTATCATCGATACTTTCAACAAGGCTGGCTACGATCCAAGCCGTGACTTACTTCAGAGTTATAGGTTCATTGAGGGTGATAGTCTACCACAATGGTCTAGTGCCGGTGGCGGTCCGGTAGTCGACTGGGACTTGAAAACCACCCTGGATGGTCTGTATGCTGCCGGAACACAGATGTTTTCAGCTGAAGACCATAGCTTTTGTGCGGCCACGGGACGGTATGCCGGTCGAAAAGCTGCAGCCTATGCCAAACAGGTCGGTGAACCTAAGATATCCCGTGAACAGGTTGTCAAGGAGAAAGAGCGGATTTATGCACCGGTAAAACGAAGCGACGGCATGGACTGGAAAGAGTTACACGCCGGTATTGCCAGAGCTATGCAGTATTATTGCAGTGAATATAAAACTGAGAATCTTCTTAATATGGGTCTTGGTACCCTGAAAAGAATTGAAGAGGAATCGGTACCTTTACTATATGCCCTGGACCCGCACAAACTGATGCGTAGTCTGGAAGATGTTAGTATGTTAAATTACGCTCAGATTATCATTCAGGCTATGCTAACACGTAAAGCCAGCAGTGTCTCATTGGGATTACAAAGAATAGACTACCCGGAGTTAGATCCGCCGGAGTGGCAGAAGTATATTACGATTAAGCTGGAAAATGGCAAGGTGAAAACTGGAGAACTACCACTGGCTTTCTGGGGCAATATGAAAGAGCAGTATGAAGCCCATAATAAAGATTACGCTGGAGCATACAAAGGGAAATAATAAATTCTAATACAATAACATATTTGTAAAACCAACTGTATTTTGGAGGGAAAAATGTTTCAGGAAAAACTAGCTGCATTGCCTAATATTACATCGCCGAGTAGTCCGGTGGTTTTCAATCCGGATATCTGTAATGGCTGCAATACGTGTGTCGAAGTATGTCAGATAGACGTTTTTATGCCAAATCCAGAAAAGGGTAAACCACCCATTATACTGCATCCTGATGAATGCTGGTATGGTGGTTGTTGTGTCAATGACTGTCCTGTACCGGGAGCCATCACGTTTAACTGGCCGTTACAGCAACGAGGATACTGGAAGAACAAGGCTACTGGAGAAGTCTATCAAATCTAGCTACCTGAAACTCGGACGCATCATCGGCAGAAAGGGCGATGACCATTATTAGAAACCGATACTCTCGCTTTAGCCTTGGGCATGTAAATTATTGGACTGGCATAACGGATATCCTAAAGAAAGGATTCCATTATGCGAATCTAGTAGTAAAGGGACTGTAGGCTAGCTAGTAGGAGAAAGACGAAGAACTATCGGGTAACAATCTACTTAAAAGTTATCCAAGACCATAGAAAGAGGAAGCCTGTTGACACTAATCATATGAACCAGTACAGTAGTTTGACGCTGGTAAGGAGATGGAATATAATCTGAGCACTATTGTCTGTCTTAAGACGATAGAATATGGATGATAAAGGAGAACATCGGGAAATGGCGAAAACAAAATACGGTAGGCATTTGGTTCGAGGACCTTTTTTCGAAAATCTGGGTGGAGGCTATGATGGGGTTTCGATATGGGCACACCATGATGAGTATAATGCAGGTATCTCTTTAGGTTACCACTGCATCCACAATACAGAATATGCCCACATGGAGCCCCATACGCACGATTTTCATGAGCTCCTTTGCTTCTTCGGGGGCAACCCGAAAAATATAAATGATTTCGGGGCGGAAGTCCATATCTGTCTGGGCAAAGAACTGGAAGAACATATCATCACCAGCCCGACTGTTGTATCTATCCCGCCGGGGTTAGTCCACTGTCCCCTAACCATCAAAAAATGTGATAAACCCATTGTAATGCTGGAAGTATCGACGACCAAAGAATATAAAATTATTGACCTTCCCAAGACCGATGAAGCCAAAGCTGCTGAAGAGAAGCCCGGGGGGAAATAGTCTGGCTTGAGAGAATAATCCAGTTTTTAAGGTGACCTGCCCCCAGTAGTTATACCAGGTCTTATGTTAGAGTGACCGTCATTGCGCATGCCTTCGCCTCCTTGTGTACGGAGATGGTTTGTTCCTCGGTGTATTCTTTGGCTTTCATGAGTCCTGCCGTTGTCTTTATACTATTGGAAAAGTGCCGGGTCATAATGCAGCGTTTTCCCGGGGGAGAGTCAGGATGTGCAATTTGTTACCATATGCATTACGCTATTTCAAATTACAAAGGAGAAGGAAATAATGAAGGATTTTGCGGGGAAGATTGCATTCATAACCGGAGGGGGTTCCGGGGCCGCATTCGGTCAGGCAAAGGTGTTTGCAGAAGCGGGTTGCAAGGTCGTAATCGCCGATATTCGCCAGGACCATCTTGACGAGGCGATGGCGTACTTCCGGGGCAAGAAAGTACAAGTCCATGCTATAAAGTTGGACATTACCGACCGCAAGGCGTACGCGGCGGCTGCCGACGAGGTAGAAAAGGTATTCGGGAGTCCCCCTCAGCTTCTCTTCAATACTGCGGGGGTGAATACCTTTGGTCCGGTTGAAGCCTCGACCTTCGAAGATTTTGACTGGGTTATTGGTGTCGACCTTGGCGGGGTCATTAATGGTATGGTGACATTCGTGCCCCGCATGATAAAAGCCGGTAAGGGGGGGCACATTGTCTCGGTCGCCTCCTGGGGAGGTTTGATGGGAGGAGCCACCACCGGTCCATATTCGGCGGCCAAAGCCGCAGTCATCAATCTCATGGAGAGCTATTATCTGGCGCTTAAGTCTTATGGTATAGGCGTATCTGTCGTGTGCCCGGGTGGTATTATTTCAAACATCGGGGAATCGACATTTACCCGGCCGAAGCATCTGGAGAACACCGGATATAACGTAACTGAAAAGACAATCGAGTTTATGCATTATCACTATTCTTTTGGCACAGAGCCTGTCGAGCTGGCGCGTATTGTAAAAAAAGGGATTGAAGACGGAATACTCTACATCATCCCGATGCCGGACCCGGAGAAGGCGTTGAGGGCAAACTTTGAGCGTATCATTGATTATACCACTCCTGAAGGCATGAAGCGACAGGATGAGCTGGAGAAGAAGCGCAGGGAAGAAAGGAAGGAACAACCCCCTAAGAACATCCAGGGTGCTGCCGAAGCCGGATGGGGGAGGGCTAGGCCTGATCTAACATGGGTCAAACCGCGGTAGAGGTTAGACCCATGGAAGATGCGGAGCCATAAAGCTCCGTTTGCTGCTATCGTTGAAGGTGATTGGCGGGCACAAAGGAGGAATACGATGACAGATGAAATATTGATTTCAGTGATGAGTCCTGAAGCTCAAGGCCAGAGTGCAAGTACGGGCGGAATTGTGCCGCCTTCACGGCCTGCGGTTTCTATGGCCAAGCGATTGGACACGTTGGAAGGCAAAACTGTGTACCTGGTGGATATAGGTTTTGGCGGTGGCTATAACTTCATGCTGGAAATCCAGAGAT
>CAYNFT010000019.1:0-27378 GCA_964396535.1 uncultured Dehalococcoidales bacterium
ACCAGCCCTTGATGCTGGGATGGTGACCTTCTTCGCTGAGGAAATCATTGAAGCCGTAAGGTATCTGGAACAGCCAGATTTTTATACTAAGCAGGAAGATATTAGTGATAGTAACATCTGGTTGGGTGCTGCTGACGATGTAATCCTTCGGAAGAGAGGTATTGAGTTTGTAGATGGCACTGCTCCCGGATTTGCCGCTGTACTTGGTGCTGCGCCTACCAGTGAGATAGCAGCACAAATAGCTCAGGAGCTCCAGCAGAAGAACCTGTATGTCTTTATGTCAGGCGAGTATAACGGAAAGAGATTTTCTGAGCAGCTTGTGGAAGCAGGGGTGCAGATTGGTTGGCCAACCCGCCTGGTCTCCTTTGGACCTGATACCAGTGCCACGGTGTTTGCTGCTGGCTTTGCCATCAGAGCAAGTTTTTCTTTCGGTGGCGTTGGGCCTGGGGAGTACAGAAAACACCTTATCTATAACAAGGACCGCATCTTTGCCTTTGCCCTGCCTCTCGGCTATGTTACCGATGAGTGGTATGCCAATGCCGCCGGGGCAATAAACTTTGGCTTTCCTGTCATAGCCGATACACCAATACCGGAAGTCTTACCTACAGGAATCTGTACCTATGAACATGTCGTCTCCAATGTCCCACATGACCAGTTGGTGTCTAAAGCGATAGAGGTAAGGGGACTGAAGGTTACTGTAGCTGAGGTACCAGTTCCGGTAGCCTTTGGTGCTGCCTTTGAGGGCGAGAGAGTCCGGGGCGAGGATATCTATTTAGAGACTGGTGGTGGCAGAACCCCAATGGTAGAGTGGGTTACCAGCAAGCCGATGGATGAAGTAGAGGATGGAAAGATTGAAGTCATTGGGCCTGAGATAACCGATATTCCTGCTGGTTCCAGACTGCCCCTGGCTATAGCTGTTGAAGTCGCCGGCAGGGAGATGCAAGAGGACTACGAACCCATTCTGGAGCGACAGATTCACCATCTTATAAACTACGCTCAAGGGTCGATGCACATCGGGCAGAGGGATATCGCCTGGCTGCGAGTTAGCAAGCAGGCAGTAGAAAAGGGCTTCAAACTCTCGCATATCGGGACTATTCTCCATGCCAAACTACATCAGGATTTCGGTCGAATATTTGATAAGATACAAATTAAGCTTTATACCGAAGAGGATAAAGTGAAAGAGATAGCAGAACAAGCCAAGGCAGTATATGGTGGTAGAGATGCCCGAATTGAGGGCATGACCGATGAAACCACAGACTTATACTATTCATGCACCCTGTGTCAGTCCTTTGCTCCGAGCCATGTATGCACCATTAGCCCGGAGAGAACAGGACTTTGTGGTTCCTATAACTGGATGGACTGTAAAGCTGCCTACGAGATTAACCCTACCGGACCTAATCAGCCGGTGGAGAAGGGGGAAACCATTGATGCCAAGCTTGGGCAGTGGAAAGGGGTAAACGAGTTTGTATTGAAGGCTTCCCGTGGCAAGATAGACCATTATAACTTCTACAGTATAGTGAACGACCCCATGACCACCTGCGGCTGCTGTGAGTGCATTGCTGCTGTCCTTCCCCTGTGTAATGGGGTAATGACGGTAAATCGTGAGTATACGGGAGAAACCCCCTGCGGGATGAAATTCACTACCCTGGCTGGAACTATCGGTGGTGGCCTGAGCACTCCCGGCTTTGTTGGTCATGGTAAGTATAATACCACCCAGAGGAAATTCATTCTTGGCGATGGTGGATTGTTAAGAATGGTCTGGATGCCCAAGAGCCTCAAGGAGGAGATTGGCGAGCGACTAAAGGCCAGGGCTGAGGAGATGGGTGTTCCCAACCTGCTAGATATGATTGCTGATGAGACAGTGGGTGTTACCGAGGAAGAGGTTCTTCCCTTCCTTGAGGAGAAGGGCCACCCTGCTCTTACCATGGACCCAATACTGGGCTAGGGAAGGAGTTTTTCGAGCTGGCGGTAAAAAAATAATGGGCGATATTCCCATTCTTACTGCAAGTAAAGTTTAGGAAGGGAGTTTGGAAAATGGCACTTACTGGGATAGAGATATTTAAGTTGCTGCCCAAGACAAACTGTAAGGAGTGTGGGGTGCCTACCTGTCTTGCCTTTGCCATGAGCCTGGCTGCGGGGAAAGCAGAGCTAAGTGCTTGCCCCTATATATCTGACGAGGCAAAGGAGAAGTTACAAGAGGCATCAGCCCCCCCGATTAGACCAGTTACTATCGGCGTCGGCGATACCGCCGTAAAGGTTGGCGGCGAGACGGTTATGTTTCGCCATGAGAAAAGATTTGAGAATCCTCCTGGTATTGCCCTCCTTATCAAGGATACTATGGAAGACTCAGAAGTTGACGCCAGGTTGGAGAGGTTTAGACAGCTTCAGTATGAGAGGGTAGGTCTTAATCTCCGGCCTGATTTGATAGCAATAAAGGATGAGTCGGGAGACGCCGGCAAATTTGAGTCACTGGTCAATAAGGTAAAACAAAACAGTGATGGCGGCATTATTCTGATGAGCGATAGTCCTGATATTCTGGCTGCTGGTGTAAAGGCTTGCGCTGACCGAAAACCACTGATATACGCTGCTACCAAGGATAATTTGGATAGTGTGGCTGCTTTAGCCAAGGAAAATTCATGCCCGGTAGCAGTAAAGGCTTCCGGTCTGGATGAGGCCGCTGACCTGACTACTAAATTAACCGAGGCAGGGGTAAATGACATTGTTATCGATTCCGGGTCAAGAACCGTTCGACAGGCATTTGAGGACCAGATAATCATCAGAAGCGCTGCCTTAACTAAAAAGTTTAGGCCGTTAGGCTTCCCCACCATTGTTTGTCCTTTCGAAATGACCGATAACCCAATGAAAGAGGCAGTAATTGCTTCCATGTTTATAGCTAAGTATGGTGGCATTGTAGTGCTCTCTGATTTTCAGGGAGAAAGCCTCTTTCCTCTACTCGTGGAAAGACTGAACATCTATACCGACCCCCAGCGGCCGCTGGCAACAACCGAGGGAATCTATGAGATTGGTGACCCTGGTGAAAATTCTCCAGTCCTTATTACGACTAATTTCTCACTCACCTACTTCCTTGTCTCCGGGGAAATAGAGTCAAGCAAGATTCCCAGCTATCTTCTGGTTATGGATACCGAGGGGCTTTCGGTTATGACGGCATGGGCAGCCGGGAAATTTGTTGCCGATGCTATTGGCCCCTTTGTTAAGAAGAGCGGAATTGAGGATAAGGTTAAGCATCGCAAGTTGATAATACCGGGGTATGCTGCTGCCGAGAGTGGTGGGTTAGAAGAAGAATTACCTGGTTGGGAGGTTCTGGTTGGCCCAAGAGAGGGAGCACACATAACGGCTTATCTGAAGGCATGGAGTCCATAAGCAAACCGCTGAAAAAACGTGTTTTTAGCGAAGTTAAAGTTGGTGGTGGGGAGTGGTTGGTTATGCTGAGAGTCGGAAGGACTTTTCAGCAGTCTTAGAAGGAGGAAAAGATGATCCTTATTGCGGAAAGCATTAATGTTATGTCCAAGACTCTCGGTCCAGCAATGAGGGAGAGGAAACCAAAACCTATTCAGGAAATGGCTAAGGCTGAGGCTGAAGCTGGAGCAGATTACCTCGATATAAATGTTGGTCCAGCGCGAAGAGCCGGGGATGAGATGATGGAATGGGTAGTCAACACAGTGCAGGAGGTCACAGACCTGCCATTATCGCTTGATACAACCAATCCGGTAGCTATGGAAGCTGGATTGAAGGCTTGTAAAAGCAGGGCTGTGATAAATTCTATCTCTCTAGCTAGGATGGAGGATGAGTTACCTTTTGTCCAGAAGTACGGCGCTGACTTTATTGGACTTTTGTGGGGGAGAGAGGGGATGCCTAGAGATGCTGACGAAAGGGCGATGATAGCCGTTGAGCTTATGATGCAAGCCAATGGGATGGGTATCGCTAACAACAGTATCTGGTTTGACCCTATTGTTACCCCGGTAGTTAATATTGAGGCAAACCAAGCCAAGCCGTGTCTGGAGTTTATGAGCACGCTAGAGGATGTTGTTCCAGGGTGTAAATCTGCGGTGGGCGTATCTAATGTCTCTAATGGTGCACCTATTCACCTCAGGTCTATGCTTAATCGTACTTATTTGATAATGCTGATGAAGTATGGACTTCACTCAGCTATCGTCGATATCTTTGACACCGAACTGGTGAAGATAGCTAGGGGTGAGGTGCCGGAGATTGTTGACCTGGTGTATCGGGTAATGGATGGTGAGAAACCTGACCTTGCCTCGTTAAGTCACGAAGAAGTGGAATATGTGAAAACGGTAAGGGTTCTTACCGGTGAATCGCTCTATTCCCATTCCTGGCTTGAGATATAAAACCAGCGTTTTAGTGGGCAAATGGATAACATCACGGTAACAGTAAATGGTTCTCAACTAACCGGACGTGAGGGTATGACCATACTTGAGGTCGCCCTAGAAAACGGCATAGACATTCCTACCCTATGCTATATACCAGAGTTGTCCCCTACCGGGGCTTGTCGTATGTGCGTAGTTGAGGTAGAAGGCTCAAGAACTCTGGTAGGTTCCTGTCATACCCCAATTACCGAGGGCATGGTTATCTATACCCATTCCCCCAAGGTTCTAGAAACTCGCAAAGTGATAGTGGAACTTCTGCTTGCCAGTCACTGTGGTTCCTGCTTTATGTGTGAAAAGGCAAATATATGTGAGCTGCGCAAGATTGCTGCCGAACTGGAAGTAGGACTCCCCCGATTTCAGGTGAAGAGACGTTATTACCCTGTAGAGGACGTAAGCCCTTATATCGTCCGAGATTTATCCAAGTGTATCCTATGCCGGAAATGTATTAGGGTTTGTAATGAGATAGCCAAGCAGAATGTGTTTGGCATGGCTTATCGAGGTTTCAATTCCAAGGTTATAGTCGATTTTGACCAACCAATAGATAAGGATGTTTGCCGGGATTGCGATGTCTGTATTCAATATTGTCCAACGGGAGCATTAAGCAAACCGAAGAAAATAGGCGAAGAAAAGAAAGGAAAGCCGCTGGTCATAACCAGTTGATTACCTGGTTACTAAGGAGAAGATGAATAGAAATCAGGAGACAGCCTCTTTTCAGGGTAAAAACCATGAGAATCTGCTGGTACTGTTAAAAGAGGCGCAAAGTAAGTTTGGCTACGTATCTGAAGAATCTATCTCTGAGATAACCCAGTCCTTGGGTATCCCTGTAAGTGAGGTATATGGAGTAGCTACCTTTTACTCTTTCCTCGCTACCAAACCACTGGGCAGGAATGTAATCAGGATCTGTAAAAGCCTTCCCTGCTATCTTAAAAACTCCCGGATGATAATTGAAAGCATAGAAGATAAGCTTGGCATAAAACCCGGTGAAACCACTTCTGATGGTAAATTTTCCCTTGAATTAACAAATTGTATTGGTGCCTGTGATAAAGCTCCGGCAATGCTGATTAATAATGATGTCCATGTTAATCTGACGCCGAGCAAAATATCACAGATTTTAGATTCATATGAGTAAAGATACGTAGGTGATTATCGGTGTCAGAGAAACGGATTGTCTTAAAGAACTGTGAGGTTATTGACCCCAGGGATATAGCTACCTATTTGGATAGGGATGGTTTTAAGGCGTGGGAAAAGGCGCGGGATGATATGACGCCCGAGCAGGTAATAGGGGAGTTGAAAGATTCGGGTCTGAGGGGTAGGGGAGGGGCTGGATTTCCCTGTGGATTGAAATGGGAGATGGCCAGAGAAGCCCCCGGGGATGAGAAATATGTTATCTGTAATGCTGACGAAGGTGAGGTTGGGACGTTTAAGGACAGGTATATTCTGGAGAATGACCCGTTCACCCTGATTGAGGGGATAGCAATTGCCGCTTATGCCATTGGCGCTAAGCAGAGTTATATTTACCTGCGAGCTGAATACCATTACCTGCTGGATGTACTGACGAACGCCATTGCTCAAGCTAGAGAAAGGGGATTTTTAAAACACGTAGATATTAATGTTCGTGAAGGTGCTGGTGCTTATATATGCGGTGAGGAGTCCGCATTAATGGATTCTATTGAGGGAAAGCGGGGAGAAGTTCGCTATCGACCTCCATTTCCGCCAACTAAAGGGTTGTGGCAAAGTCCAACCACCATCAATAACGTAGAAAGCCTGATGAATATCGCTCAAATTATCCTTAATGGAGCTGGTTGGTTCAATCAAATAGGGACAGAGCGGAGCAAGGGCACCAAGGTTTTCTCAGTAAGTGGGGATGTAGAAAAACCAGGCGTATATGAATTAGCCCTGGGTAGCCCGTTAAGAGAACTAGTTATGGATTTAGCCCTGGCCGAAAGGGTTAAGATGGTTCAAATAGGTGGTGCCACGGGCAGAATTGTACCTTATGAAACGATAGATACTCCGCTGTCTTTTGAGACTATTCTCGGTGCTGGAGCCATAACCGTGTTTAATGAGAGCCGGGACGTGATAGACATCGTTTATAGAACTACAGAGTTTCTCGCTGAAGAGAGTTGTGGCAAATGTTCCCCTTGCCGGGAAGGAACTGAAGCGATGGTTGAAATCATGGAGAGGTTCTCCAGAGGGGAGGGCGAGGAGAAGGATATTAGATTATTAGAGGAATTATCGGAGGCTATGATGCTCTCCTCTCTATGCGGGCTGGGGCAGGCTGCGCCTAATCCGGTAATTGATACTTTAAGATATTTTAGAGATGATTATGATAGTCGAATCAAACAAAAGCAAGGTGGTACAGTGTTATGATAACAATTACTGAACAAAAACCATTTGAAGAGGTTATAAAGAATATAGACCGTTATCAAAAGGTATATATCATTGGCTGTGGCACTTGCGCCACCATGCTGCACACTGGTGGGAAATCTGAAGTTTTAGCCATGAAAGACGAACTTGAAGCGGCTGGTAAAAAGGTTACTGGATGGATGGTAATTCCTACAGCTTGCGATGCCCTCACCAGGGAGGCTCTGGCGGAAAACGCCGAGGATATTGATATAGCTGATTGTATCCTGGTGATGGCCTGTGCCTTCGGGGTACAAACGGTTAGCCTCTATTCTGATAAGCCAGTGTATCCAGCATTGGATACCCTATTTATAGGTAAGGAGGATAGCCCGGGTCATTTTGCCGAGATTTGCATGCAATGTGGCGAGTGTGTACTTGGCCAGTATGCGGGTATTTGTCCAATGACCCAGTGTGCCAAGGGGTTGTTGAATGGCCCGTGCGGAGGTTCTAAGGACGGTAAGTGCGAGCAAGAGCCTGAGCATGACTGTGCCTGGGTTTTGATATACGAGCGGTTGAAAAGACTGGGTAAACTGGACGAGATAAAGGAATTCGTTCCCCCAAAGGATTACAACAAGATGAAAAGGCAACGCCAGATAGAGGTTGCCCCTCTTGAGTAACGTAGAATAACTGGCTGGAAGGAGAGGGCTTAAAATGAGCTTGAAATCAGTCTTGGAGGGGGGGAAGTTTGTAATTACTTGTGAGGTTGGACCGCTGAAGGGAACCGACACTACAGAGATAATTGAGGCGGCTGAGCTTTTACGGGGGAGGGTGGATGCAGCCAATGTTACTGACCAACAAAGCTCAGTGATGAGGCTTGGCTCACTGGCTACCAGCCACTTGCTGAAAGATAGAGGGCTTGAGCCCATATTCCAGGTGACCTGTCGAGATAGAAACCGGATAGCGTTACAATCAGACCTGCTGAGCGCCTATGTCCTGGGAATTGAAAATGTCTTGGCTATTACTGGTGATTTGCCTTCACTCGGTGACCATCCTCAGGCCAAGCCAGTTTACGATTTGGATTCAGTGCAGCTTCTCTGGGTAATAAGCAGGTTAAACGAAGGCTATGATATGGTTGGAAATGAGCTTGCGGGGAAGCCTAATTTGTTCCCCGGGGCGGTAGTAAATCCCGGGGCTGATACCGAGGCTAGCCTTGAACTACAGCTTATCAAAATGGAGAAAAAAGTTAATGCCGGAGCCAGGTTTTTTCAAACTCAGGCTATTTATGATATCGACAGCTTTGTCAAATTCATGAAGAGAGTTGAGGGGTTCAAAGTACCTGTCTTGGCTGGAATAATACCCCTGAAATCGGTTGGTATGGCTCGATTTATGAATAGGAGTGTAGCCGGTGTCTTTGTACCTGAGGGGCTGATTAAGAAAATGGCTGATGCTGAAAATAAAACCCAGACCGGCATACAGATTGCGGCTGACCTGATTAAGCAGCTCAAAGGCGTTTGTCAGGGGGTACATATTATGGCTATTGGCTGGGAGAAAAAGGTGCCCCAGATACTGGATATGGCTGGACTTTAAAAGAATATAGTTGCCTTATGGATAGCGGAGGTTTGATATTACCTGACCAGAAAAACTATGAATATGCCTATAAGCTTGCCTATAAGCTTGCCTGTGAGAAGCTAGCCAAGATTGATGATATTGAGCAGCAATGCCGCAAGAGTGATACTCGATATCAGGTAGTAGATTCCAAAAAGGCAATCATCATCCAATATCTAAACCAATCATATCTAATAACCCTTCCGGATATCGAGATTTCATTGGTGGATAGTGCGGAGGAAGTTCCAATAAGGGACAAGGTTCTCATACTTCACTATTTCACCTCGGCAAAGGGCACTCCAGCTGCCGGTAGATTGATTACCTTCAGGGAACTGCCAGAAGGAAACGTCTATTCGCCGACATTTTCCAAGAGGACTATCAAACCTATCATGGACCACTTTGGCAAAGACCCTCACCTCTTAGTAGAAATCAGCGAGAGGTTGGGAGGTCATAAGGCAGATTATGGAGATACTGCGGTAACTATTAGTGCTTTTGGCCGTGTGCCGATAACTATAGTCTTGTGGCAGGGTGATGATGAACTTGCTCCTCAGGGTAACATAGTATTTGATGCCAACATACCTGATTACCTCTCGACTGAGGATATAACCGTGCTTTGTGAAATCATCACCTGGAGGTTAATCAGGCATTTAAGAGAAATCTGAGAGCCATTATATTGGGGATGGTGAAGTAGGGGCGTTCCTTTTTCTCTCGGAGAGAGCCGTATAGAGCAAATAATCAGGGCATAAGGCTAACTTTAATTTCAGCAGGTATATGAAGGCAACATCAATTATTCTGGCTGGTGGCAAAAACCTGCGGTTGGGCAAGAGTAAAGCTCTGGAGACTGTAGGTGGCAAAAGCCTGATTGAGCGTGTTATAGAACGGCTCAGACCGCTAACTAACCGGATTCTGGTAGTAACCTCTCGGGAACAGCTTGACCTCCCGAACGCTTTTGAGGTAGAAGTCTTGGAGGACATTTACCCTGATAAGGGTCCCCTTGGAGGTATATACGCAGGTTTGCTTGCTTCTGAGTCTTCACACAGCATCGTGGTTGCCTGTGATATGCCTTTTCTGAATACCGAACTGCTACGCTATATGCTTGGACTATCCCGTGGCTTTGATGCCGTTGTCCCTCGGTTAGAAGAAGGGATGATAGAACCGCTCCACGCCATATATTCCAAGAGCTGCCTGGGTAATATGGAAACACAGTTGGAGAGTAGTAAACTGGGGGTTAACTCCTTTCTTAAGACAGTGCGTGTTAGATATGTTGAACGGGCAGAAAGCCAGAGACTGGACCCTCATCTTTTATCCTTCTTCAATATAAATTATCAGTCAGACCTAGACCGAGCTATCGCTCTTGCTGCGAAGTACAAGTATTGACTCGAGAAAACCCGGAACCATTCATCTAGTCCTGCAGTTGCTTGAGCAGAACTTCCTCTCTTATAAAGACTGCTAAAAAAGTTCTTCCGATTGTCAGCAAACCCAACCGCCTCTCACCCCCAGCTTTAACTCCGCTGAAAAACGTAGTTCCCCGGGGGTTTTTAATACCTTTGGATATTGACAATAGTCAATAATATGGCTAATATGTGGACATAAGACATTAACTACAGGAGGAATCTTATATATAGCATCCTCATCGTCGAAGGTAAGCCTACATTGGGAATAAAACTCACCTCAGCTTTAACCGAAGATGATTTTAACGTGGTCGGTGTTTCAGACTATTTTGAAGCGCTGTGGAGGTTAGGTGAGTTCAAGCCCGACCTGGTAATTATGGATGTAGAGCTACCACTGCTAGATGGTTGGGAGGCGTGCTATTGGCTGCATCAGATTTTTAGTATTCCTATCATTCTGTTGGGCAGGGACACAGGTGATGAAACATGGGTAAGAGCTGTGCAAGCGGGAGCTGATTTTTATCTTCGAGAACCATTCCACCGTGTGGAGTTGGCAGCTAGAGTAAAGGCTATATTACGCCGCTACGGGAAAGGTTAGATAGCATATACAGTTTAGCTGCTTCCTCTCGTGCTGGTAGCCTATGAAACATTAGCTTAGTGGGATGAGAGTAACAAGCGCTCTCACCTGAGACACATTATTAAATGGGCTGGATAATATGAGACGAGCAATATTATTGTTACTGGCAGTAGTGCTTGTTATCGCTGCACCTCACTTTATTAAGCAGCCAATACCATTTGCACCTGTCACGGGTATCAGTATGGCTCCGGTGTTTAAGGAAGGAGACCTAATCACTTACGAAAAGATATCGCCATCTGAGGTAGAGGTCGGTGATATCATTGTCTACAGCATTCCACCCCTGACTCAAAAGCATTACGATTGCCCACCAGTAGTGGCTCACCGCGTGATAGGGATAAGGGATACTGCTATGGGACTACACTATCGTACCAAGGGCGACAATAACCCTGCTCAAGACCCTTGGAGTGTACGGCACTGTGATGTTATGGGTAAGGTCAGCCAGCGAATCTCTTACCTTGGCTTTCCTCTTCTTTTCCTCAAAAGCCGCCCGGGGCTAATCCTGATAGTTGTAATGTTCTTTGCTTCTGCACTCTGTTTTTATGCTGATGAGCTCAGCCAAATTAGGTGGAAGGTCCCGGTGTGATTGTTCGCTCTTGTAATTGGTAAAAGTAAACACGGCAGCTGTTTGATAGCGTAATAGCTCATCCGGTTGGGGCACATCATCAAAAGAAAACGGTATATTTCCATGGCATTACCATTTACTAGCGGATTGTTTCTCAAACTCAACCCCTTCAAGTTTTCATAAATAGCCTCATTTACTACTGGACTTGATATTAGCAGTTAAATCGATTAGCATTAAGGTTGTTGATGATAGAACCGGTATCATTTTTAGCTGCCTTCGGCGCTGGGTTGGCTTCCTTTGTGTCGCCCTGTGTGCTACCATTGGTACCGGTATACTTTGCTAGCCTGTGCGGGCCGGAAATTCTTGACTCAAAAACAGCCGTCAGCCGTATCCCCATATTTCTTCATTCCCTTAGCTTCGTGCTCGGCTTTTCCTTACTCTTCACCATGATGGGCGCTCTGGTTGGGCTGGCTGGGATTGTCATCAGTCCCAATTCACCACTGGTTCAAAAGTTATCTGGTAGCTTACTGATAGTATTTGGCTTGTTTATGCTGGCTGCTCTAAAGGTGCCATGGCTAAATTACGAAAGGCGTCTAACCCCGTCCCTGGGCACTACTACCGGTTACCTGCGCTCCTTCCTGACCGGGAGCATATTCTGCCTTGCCTGGACACCCTGTGTCAGCCCATTACTAGGCGGTGTTCTTACTCTTGCCTGGAGTTCACAGACAACTTGGCAAGGTACTTACCTGCTGGCTGTCTATTCCCTGGGCTTGGGGCTTCCCTTCCTGATAATAGGAGCCGCATTTAGCTCCATCACCCCATTGCTGAAGCGCATCTACCGCTACTCCAGGCTGGCATATATTGTCAGCAGTGTCCTGCTTATAGCTGTAGGCATACTCATTCTGACCAATAAGCTGATGGTGTTAAGCGCAATTTAGCGGTAAAATTATGCCGGAGGATTTAATTTATGAATAAAGTGATAAGGATGATACTGCTGATAATACTGGCCTTAGTGCTATTACTTGCCGGGTGCTCTGCTGGCTCTGAGTCAACGGGGACTCAAGTAGGGGAGCGAGCACCTGATTTTCAGCTTCAAAGCCTTAACGGACAGACCATATCTCTGAGTGACCTCCGTGGTGAACCAGTGTTACTTAATTTCTGGGCAACCTGGTGTGGTCCATGTGTTTCTGAAATGCCCCATCTGGAACAAATATATCAGGAGTGGTCAAATAAGGGGCTGGTATTGTGGACTATCGACATTGGTGAAAGTTCTTCTCAGGCACAGGGTTTTATGCAATATTATAATCTTTCTCTACCGGTGCTACTTGACACTCAGCAACGCGTAGCCCAAAAGTATAGCATCATGGGTATCCCGTCTACCTTCTTCATTGATAAGGATGGTATAATTCAGGGAAAGAAGGTTGGCGCTTTCTTGAGTGAGGAAGAGATAGAGCAATACCTCAGGGAGATTATGCCCTAGTTAATTCAGGCTCTCATTTCTTGAACTAGCAACTAAGACAAAAGGAGGCTGGAATATGAGTGATGCTTTCAACGAGGCATATGGGATAGTCCAGTGCAAGGAGTGTCCCTGGTATAAATCCTGTGTAGTGCCAATGAGGTTCACGGCTGAGGACATCCGTCGGCAGATAGAGTCAACATCATCAGGAATGAACACTTCACCGCAAGCTGACCTTAACATGCAAAACCTTTTATCCAGTATGGCAACTGCCGCCCAGAACTCGCTGCTGGAAGGCTGCCCCATCTTTATTGAACGCCTGCGGGCTAATCCCGGTCTTGCCCAGCGTATAAAAGAGATGATGCAAAACTGGGGCAAAGAAGAATAGCGAAAGCTTATATAATAGCTTTACATAAAAGGGGAACATAAATAACTACTAGAATTGGTGGAGAGTTAAATGTCTGAGGATACCGAGGCCAAGAAGAAACAGCTAGCTACTCTCAAAGAGCGCCGGGGAAAGGTGAGCGAGATGGGTGGTGCTGACCGTGTGGCGGCGCAGAAAAAGCGAGGTAAGCTAACGGCACGTGAGCGAATAGATGCCTTGTTGGATAAGGGTACCTTCCGTGAAACTGGCATGTTTGCCAGGAGCAGGGGTGCAGTCGGAGAGATATCAGCCGATGCTGTAATTACTGGCTACGGGAATATTGATGGCAGAAAGGTATATATCTTCTCTCAGGACTTCACCAGTACCGGAGGCACATTATCGGAGATACATTCAAAAAAGATTTGCATTGCACTGGATAGCGCTATGAAGGGAGGTTGTCCCGTCATCGGGATAAATGACTCAGGGGGAGCCAGGATTCAGGATGGCGTAGATGCCCTGGCTGGTTATGGTCAGATTTTTTATAGAAATACACTGGCATCCGGGGTAATCCCTCAGATATGCGCCATCCTGGGGCCAAATGCCGGAGGCGCCGTATATTCTCCGGCACTGATGGATTTCATATTTATGGTTAAGGGCATCAGTCATGCCTTTATCACCGGACCAAGAGTGGTCAAGGCGGTAATGGGGCAGGAAGTTAGTGAGGAGGAACTGGGTGGTGCAGTTGTTGCCCAGAGAAAGGCCGGGGTCGCCTGTCGCTCAGAAAACAGTGAAGAGGAGTGCTTCCAGAATATAAAGGAGTTGCTGAGTTATTTGCCATCAAGTAACCGGGAGAAGCCTCCGAGAGTCGATTGGGGCGATAAACCTGACCGTAAGGATAGTTCTTTATTTGACATTGTTCCAGCGGCTCCCAACAAGCCCTACGATATGCATAAGATAATCGAAAGCGTCTTTGACCAGAGGAAAGAAGGCAAGAACTATTTCGAGTTATTCCCCCTGTTTGCTACCAATATAATCACCTGTTTCTCCAGACTGAATGGATGGTCGGTGGGTATTATAGCTAACCAGCCAATGTCGAAGGCAGGATGTCTGGATATTGATTCCAGTGATAAGGCTTCAAGGTTTATCAGGTTCTGCGATGCCTTTAATATTCCCGTTATCAATCTGGTTGATGTGCCTGGATACCTGCCCGGAACTGACCAGGAGTGGGGGGGAATAATCAGGCACGGAGCGAAGATGCTTTTCGCCTATTCGGAAGCAACGGTACCAAAAATAACCCTTACCATTAGAAAAGCCTATGGCGGTTCATATCTTGGAATGTGTAGCAAGGACCTGGGAGCCGATTTTGTATTTTGCTGGCCCTCTACCGAGCTGGCAGTGATGGGGGCAGACGGGGCCGCCCCGATAATATTCAGAAGAGAGCTGGAGAAAGCAGACGACCCCGAGAAGTTACTGGAAGAAAAAATTCAAGAATACAGGGAGGAGTTTGCCAATCCATATAGAGCCGCCGAGCATTTACACGTTGATGATGTGCTTGACCCGGCGGAAACAAGGCCGAGGTTGATAGAAGCTCTGGAGATGATAATGAATAAAGTGGAAGACAGACCCCGGAAAAAGCACGGCATTATCCCAGCATGAATTTTACTGTCAATATTCCGTCATAAGAGGTCGTTTAGTAACCCATCCCCCTCTTAAACACCCGTTGCTTGGTTTTCAGGAATTTTGGTAGAGCACGTTGTACAATAGACAGAACTTTTTTGCTAGGGTTTGAAAGTAAAGACTAATCTTTACCATTCTGCGTCAGGGTAGTATACGCAAGAAAGTTTAGTCCCAACTAAAATGTCTTCATAATCCGGTTTAGGCACGCTGTGGTTTAAGCAAATCAACATATCATCTGTCCCAACTGAAAAAGCGAAAAGGCTCTCCCCAATGTTTGTCATTGCCAAGGCATGGGAATAGCAGTCAATCTCCTGGCTTCCTTTAGAGCCATCCCATTTGATAGGGCTCTTCAAATCTTCTATATTTCCTCGTTGTCTACAGTAAATAGGCCAGAGATGCTTTGTGTTTCCAAAGCGGACAAATGACCTTATCTCATCGAACTCTGAACTCAGAGCATATTTGGTATCGGTCAAAGATAATAGTTCAAGACCCATTTTACCTAGTAGTCTACCAAGTATGCTTAAATGCCAAGGAGTCATAACCAAGGTATATTCTGATTTATTATTTAGAAAGCGTCTTTCTTGGCAAGGATTGCGAATGTCTAAAGACATAGAGCCATCTTCCCAAGCGGTAAACCCTATGCCATATTCGGTCATAGGATGAAAAGAAGGAATTGCTCCTCTTGTCGGTGGATCAAGGTTCACAGACGGTAATTTCCTTTTCTTCGTTTGAATTCCGAGGTACGTTCGCCAAATTGCTAAGTTAGTTTTTTCGAGAGCAGGTTTTTCAATCTCTCTGCCAAAGTAATTTTGGCATTTCTCGCAGATAACATTTCTGATAATTTCTGTTTTATTACCGAGAGATTCTGGGATAATGTGCTCTTTCGTTCGGAATATTCCTTCCGTTTTGCAGAAAAGACAAACACTCATAATGGTATTGTATTACAGATCTTAACAAATAAAAAGGCTCAGCTTTGCGACTGAGCTTAGTTCGTTCAATTCCAATTGGTAGCCTAGGCCAGATTCAAGCTGGAACGGGTGTCTAAGAGGGGCTAACGCCCCTCTTTTTTATAATCTCCCCCTCTCCTTAAAAGGAGAGGGGGATTAAGGGGGTGAGGTTCTATAAATTAAAAAGGGGGGTGGGGTTAAATATAAATATAAGGTGTGGTAAAATTGAAAGAGCTATCAATAAGAAGGTAAGTTTGCTGTATATACTATCAGGTCAGGATGATTTCTCCCTTGCCCGGTCACTTGAGGAAATAAAAAAGGAGATAGGTGACCCGGCAACTTTAGAGGTTAGTACTACCACGCTTGATGGCCAGCAGCTAACCCTGGACCAGCTTAGAACAGTTTGTGAGACAGTGCCCTTTCTAAGTGGAAAGCGCCTGGTCATTGTCAGGGGGTTGCTGGGGCGCTTTGAACCTCAGAATAGAGCCCGCCGTCAGAGAAAAACCACGAGGGCAAATGACCGGCAGGACGTACATAAATCATGGAGCGACTATATTGGCAGGATACCAGACAGCACCGTATTAGTGTTAGTAGAAGGTAGAATAACCAGCAGTAATCCTCTGTTTAAAGAACTTGCCAGTAAGTCGATGGTAAAGACCTTTCCTATGTTGAAAGAGCCCAGGCTTCGTGAGTGGGTTCAGAAGCGGGTGGCGGAGGAAGGGGGTAGCATCTCTCCCAGGGCAGCGAGTTTATTGACCAAACTCGTGGGAAGTAATCTATGGATTATGACCAGTGAAATAAACAAACTGGTCCTGTTTGCTCCAGACTGCCGCATTGAAGAAGAGGATGTTAAGACAGTAGTCAGCGACGCTCAACAGACTACTGTCTTCAATATGGTTGATGCTATCCTTGAATTCAAAGCTGAACTGGCTGAGCAATCACTACAGCACTTGCTCCAAAGGGGAGCCGCTCCAGCTTATCTTCTGTTTATGCTATCACGCCAGGTTCAGATGATAGTCAGGGCTGGAGAATTAAGAAATCAGAGAAAATCCAGCATAGATATTCAGAACAAGCTGGGTTTAACCTCGGAGTTTGCTTTACGCAAGACATTAGAGCAAGCCAGTAGATATTCTTTGCCACGGCTCAGGGAAGTGTATCACCATCTTTTAGAGACCGACCTCTCTATTAAAACCGGGAAATATGATGCTGAGCTTGCCCTTAATATCCTGGTTGCCGAGCTATGTCAGCGTGGCAAAACTCGCCTGAGTAAATCCAAAACCGGGCTAAATTAAGGGGAATTCTTCTCAAGGAGGGTGAAATGACTACTAAAGAGAGAGCTATCATAGCCATCACTATGGGTGATGCCGCTGGTGTTGGACCTGAAGTTATTGTGAAGGTTCTCCAGCTAAAGCAAATCTATAGCATTTGCTGTCCCTTAGTGGTTGGCGAAAGTGGCATAATACAGGAAGCAATAAAGCTGGTAAACAGTCCATTGACGTTGCATCCCATCAAGACGGCGGCTGAACTTAAGGGTCAATTTGGCATTATTGACCTCCTTGATTTGCAAAATCTTGGCCGTGAAGAAGTTGTCACAGGCCAGGTGTGCGAAGCTTGTGGTAAAGCCGCTATGGAATACATCGCTAAAGCTGCCGAACTGGCTCTACAGGGCGAAGTTAAAGCTATAGTAACTGCGCCAATTAACAAAGAAGCTACAATAAAAGCAGGTTATGGAGATGTGGGACACCTGGAGTTTCTTGCCCACCTTACCCGTGCTACCGAATACGCTACCATGCTGGTCACTGGCCCGCTACGGGTTGTTCATCTGACCACTCATCACTCCCTGAGGCAGGCTTGTGATTTAGTGACAAAAGAAAGAATCCTGGCGAGGCTGAAGTTAACCTACGATTCCTTTCGACAGTGGGGTTTCGAGCGCCCAATCATCGGCGTGGCGGCGCTTAATCCCCACGCCGGCGAAGGAGGACTCTTCGGTACTGAGGAAATCGAGCAGATTGTACCGGCGGTAAAGGAAGCACAGGGCCTGGGCATAGATGCCCGGGGTCCTTTTCCTGCTGATTCAATCTTCACTCGTGCTATTGGTGGGGAGTTTGATGTAGTTCTCGCCATGTACCATGACCAGGGCCATATTCCTATAAAGGTGCATGGCTTCGAGAAAAGTGTGAGTGTTGCCTTAGGGTTACCGTTTGTACGGACTTCCGTGGACCACGGCACGGCCTTCGACATCGCCGGCAAGGGTATTGCCGACTCTCAAAGTCTCGAGGAAGCAATAAAGACAGCCGTTTCGCTGTGCAAGGAGAGCAGGTTATTCAAATCCTAGGCTCAGCCACGGGAGCAGATAGCTTTAACCCTTACCCTCTATGCTGCGTCTTTCCCAATGGTGTGTCCAGACATTGACAGCTTCTGAAGGAGTTGAGAAGCGTACCCTCTCATCCTGGCTTATCGCTTCCAGCAGAGCTTTTGCGCGTTGCAGTCTCTCCGGACTGAATCCTTCTGGCTGCACGAAACCGTATAGGTGGAAGTGAATGTGAAAGATATCGACCTCACCTGGAACAAGAGCATTAAGACGAGATAGGAACATCTGAAGCTGGCGGTCTTTGTCATTGTCTGATGATGTTGGAAAGAAGTGACTGAACTTGCCTGTCTCATCTGGCTCCCAGTAGTCCTCAAGACCACCGCTGACAGGAAGCTCCACAACTCGGGAGTCTCCTTCTATACAATGGTCTTTTTCAGAGAGCCGGTAGGGCTTACCGCTTTTGCGTCTCCGACTATCGGCCAGGAGAGAGAATTCATCGGATAAATAGTGGGCACCTCCGTAGCAGATACTGCAATCAATGTCGAGTCCGCACTCTCCCAGTGTTCTCGTCATACTGTTGCGGTAGGCGAACATCCATGATACATGCACCCGTGGACGGGGTAAGCCTATCTCGGTTGTAAGTAAACAGAGTCCGGGTAGCCAGAAATGGAAATTGTCGAGATTTTCCTTGTTAATTTCCTGCTGGTGCTCCAGAGCACCGTCTTGGTGACCAGGGAAGTGACTGTGAACACCGACTTCGTGTCCGGCCTCAGCCAGTTCCCGGAAAACTTTAGACCGATGACGCATAACCTGAGCGGTTAAACACCAAGCCACACGGGGGGATTGGTTTCTGCTGTCCCTCACCGATGCCAGCATGTCTAGAAAAAGTGGTAGCACGTAATCGATTGAATGGAATCCCCCATCCCAGACATCAGGTTCTGTGTGGCATACCAGACACACGTGCATTTCACCTTGTTCCATTGCAGGCTTTCCTTCCATCTGGTTAATAACCTACTGGTACGAGTCAATACTTGATATTGCTATGTCCAGTATAATCTCCGGTACTCCTGGCGGCAAGACAGGCAAATCTCGACAAATTGTCTGAGATGGGATAAAGTGGTATCAGCTATGCAGAAGATTGAAGAACAGGAACTGCCGGTATTAGTTGTAGACTTGGGTGGCACCAAGATAATTACGGCTATTATCTCTGATAAGGGTGAGATAATAGCCAGACACTACCATCCTGCCCTGGCTGGCGAAGGTCCTCAGTCGGTAATTGAAAGGATGTTTTCTGGCATAGACCACCTTCTCACTCAAAGCAATTTAAGCCTGTCTCAATTGAGAGCCATAAGTATTGCTGCTGCTGGGGTTATCGATATTAAGGAGGGGGTAATAACCGAATCACCAAATCTTCCCGGCTGGCATAATATACCTTTGAAGAGCATTGTCGAAGAGAAATATAAGGTCACTACCTTTCTCATTAATGATGCTGATGCTGCTGCTCTGGGTGAGCACCGTTTTGGTGCTGGGAGAGGTCTAAGTAATCTTGTTCTACTTACACTGGGCACCGGAGTAGGTGGGGGGATTATCCTCAATGGTAAGTTGTATCTCGGTTCCTCTGGCAGTGCTGCTGAAATAGGGCACACGATTGTTGATATTGATGGTCCAAAATGCCGGTGCGGCAATAATGGCTGTCTGGAAACGCTAGTTTCTGGTACGGCCATGGCTGAAGAGGCGATAAGCCGTATCAGTCAGGGTGGCAAGTCTTCCCTCATTGAGATGGTGGAGGGGAAAATAGAAGATATAACTGCCGAAAAGGTATATCTGGCGGCTAAAGGCGGAGATTCTCTGGCTCTAGAGGTTATTGCCAGGGCAGCCCACTATCTGGGGGTAAGCGTGGTTAACCTGGTTAATATCTTTAACCCGGAGATGATTATTATTGGTGGGAGTGTAGCCCAGATGGGCGACCTTTTACTTAAGCCAGTCAGACAGATGGTAAAGGAAAAAGCCTTCCCCTTGCTGGCTCAAGCAGTACAGATAGTACCCGCCCAGCTTGGCAACGACGCCGGTGTGTTTGGTGCCGCTATTTTTGCCTTGGAGCAATAAACCTCACTTCATTGACAGCCAGTATTACTTGAACTAAAATCGTATGTAACCCACACTGCTAAAAAGGTAACTCTCGGTGTGAGTTGGGAATGGGGCGGTGACGTTTCGTTGAAGAAACACCAAAAACTTAGTCGGCAGTGTCAAATTGTTTTTATTGGACGATGGGGAATAATAAGTGAATAGTGACGAACTTAGAACGGCATTCTTAAAATTCTTTGAAAGCAAAGGTCATAAAGTTATCTCCAGTTCCTCCCTGATACCTCATGGCGACCCCACATTGCTTCTTAACACTGCTGGCATGGTGCAGATTAAGCCTTACTTCCTGGGTGAAGCTGTGCCTCCCAACCCCCGGCTGGCATCCTGTCAGAAGTGCTTTCGTACCACCGATATTGAATTGGTGGGCGACTCTACCCACAATACTTTCTTTGAGATGCTGGGCAACTTCAGCGTTGGTGATTATTTTCAGCAGGAAGCTATTGCTTGGGCGTGGGAATTCGTTACCCAGCATTTAGGGCTGTTAGTTCAGCGATTGTGGATAACCGTCTTCCTGGATGACGACGAAGCTTTTCAGCACTGGCGGCAGATAGGCGTTCCTGAAGAAAGAATTCTAAGGTTTGGCGAGGAAGATAACTTCTGGGGGCCGGCTGGTGATTCCGGGCCCTGCGGGCCGTGCAGTGAAATCTTCTATGACTTTGGTGAAGAGGTTGGCTGCGGGAAGCCTTCCTGCGCTCCAAATTGTGGTTGCGCTCGTTTTTCTGAAATCTGGAACCTTGTTTTTACCCAGTATAACCAGGATAAAGAGGGGAAGCGTACCCCGCTACCCAAACCAAATATTGATACCGGTATGGGCTTGGAGCGGACGACAGCCGCAGTACAGGGTAAAGCCTCTGTCTATGAGACTGACCTATTTGTCCCCTTGATTGAGTGTGTTTCTAAATTAGCCGGGAAGAAGTACGGTGCCGATGAAGTTATGGATAATGCTATGCGGGTGGTAGCTGAGCACAGTCGGGGAATTGCCTTCCTCATTGGCGATGGGGTGATGCCCAGTAACGAAGGAAGGGGCTATGTGCTGCGCCGGCTTTTGCGCCGCGCCGCGCTCTTTGGCAGAAGGCTGGGACTGGAGGAAGCATTCCTCACTGAGACAGCAAGGACTACCATCGGGCAGATGAAGCACGTCTATCCTGAGCTTGAGCAAAGGCAGGACTTCATTCTTAAGGTAATCGAGCTTGAAGAGGCTGGCTTTGGCGAAACTCTCAGTACCGGTCTAGAACTGCTGGACGGTATTATGAAAAAAGCCAGCAGTAAAAAAGCAATCAGAATCTCTGGCAAAGATGCATTTAAACTGTATGATACTTACGGCTTTCCCGTAGAACTGACCAGAGAGATTGCGTCTGATAAAGGTCTTTCCGTAGACCTGGATGGTTTTGAAAGAGAGATGGAGAAGCAGCGGGAGAGAGCCAAGGCAGCCCACAAGTTTGAATTGGCAGATAAAGTTGGAGTAAATAATAAACTTGACATAAAAGAAACTACCTTTAGCGGTTATAGCAATCTTACACAAAAAAGCACAATCCTTAGTCTACTGGTCAGCAATGACTCTGTAGGCACAGTTCAAGAAGGACAGGAAGTTAGCTTGATTCTGGCTGAAACTCCTTTCTATGGGGAGATGGGGGGGCAGGTAGGCGATACCGGGGAGATACGGAGTTCTACAGGGCATTTTTCGGTTGCCAGTACCGTCCGGATACCACCCGATATTATTGTTCATCAGGGACGAGTTATCGAGGGTAGCTTTACTGTGGGGGAGGAAGTGGAAGCCGGGGTTAATAAAGAACGGCGGCTCGATATTGCTCGAAATCATACTGCCACCCACCTGCTCCAGGCGGCTCTCCGTCAGGTACTGGGTGAGCATGTCCAGCAGAGAGGGTCACTGGTAGCCCCGGAGCGCTTCAGGTTTGACTTTTCCCACCTGGTAGCCATGACTAAAGACGAAATTAATGAGGTGCAGAACATTGTCAATAATAGAATACGCCAGAACCTGGCAGTTTATGATGAAGATATACCATATAAGCAGGCTATAGAAGAAGGAGTAATAGCCCTGTTTGGTGAAAAATACGGCGATGTGGTCCGTGTGCTTAGAATCGGCAGACCGCCGATTAGCGCTGAGCTATGTGGTGGCACTCATGTCACCACCACCGGCGAGGTAGGTTTCTTTCATATTATCAGCGAAAGCAGTATTGGGGCGGGCTTGCGCCGGATTGAAGCTGTTACCGGGAGGGGGGCTGAGAGATATATCGCCCAGCGCCTATCGGATTTGGAAAAGGTTGCCAAATATCTGGATTCCGAGCCAGATGAGGTTGTGGATAAGGCGCAGAGCTTGTCTACGGAGCTGAAGAACGAGCACAGGCAGATTGAAAATCTGGAGAGGGAACTGGCCAGGAAGATAGCCGAGTCTTTGCTGAATCAGGCAGAGGTGGTTAATGGAGTGAAGGTGCTGGCAGCGAAGGTACCGCCTTCCCGAATTGAGGTTTTACGAGAGATGAGTGACCTGCTCAGGGACAAGCTAAAAAGCGCGGTGGTAGTATTGGGCACGGTCTATAACAATAAGCCTCTTTTTCTGGCCGCACTAACCTCAGATTTGGTAGCCAAGGGCTATAATGCCGGAGACATAGTCAGGCAGGTGGCACAGGTGACCGGCGGTAGCGGCGGGGGCAAGGCAGCACTGGCTCAGGCGGGTGGCAAACATAAGGATAAGATAGACGAAGCTCTTAAAGAGGCAGTGAAGTACGTAAAAGAACCGCGTTCTTCATAAGGGGTATTGTTACGCGCAGTCTGGGACTTGATATTGGTGATAAGAGGATAGGGGTGGCTCTCAGTGATTCATTGGGCATTTTAGCCAGCCCTTTCACCATCATTGACCGCAGAGATGAGAAACAGGATATAGAAGCTATTATCGATATTGTCAATCAGCATGAGGTTAAGCAAGTGGTGGTTGGCTTGCCACGCTCTATGGATGGCAGTATCGGTAAGCAAGCTGAGAAGGTACAGGCTTTCGTTCAGAGTCTATCTAACCAGACTCAAGTCCCCATAGAGTTCAGGGATGAGCGTTTAACCACGGTAGCTGCTAAACGCTTGATGCGAGCCGCCAGAACAAAAAAGACCAGGAGAAAAGCCAGAGACGATGCTATAGCTGCTGCTATCATTCTACAGGGCTATCTGGACGAAACACGGATAGTAGAAACTGAGAGTTGATTTAGTTGATGGAATAGATGGTGATTTATGGAGACAAAGCCCTCGTCCAATAAGAATATGCTCTCTCGCATTGCTGGTAAAATGACCGCTTATGAGGCGGTCAACGGAATAATACTGGCGATACTGGTCGGCGTTATTGCCGGGTTTGGCGCTATGGTTTTCCGCTGGCTGATTCGCAGCTTTCAGACTCTGTTCTTTGGCGGTGGAGCTAATATCCTGGGCTTTATGGGACAGTACTACATCATACTGGTGCCAGCAGTGGGGGGGCTTTTTGTTGGGCTTCTAATCTATTACGGTGCTCGTGAAGCTAAGGGGCATGGTGTACCCGAGGTAATGGAGGCTGTGGCTATTAGAGGCGGTCGCATTCGGCCAAGGGTCTCAGTAGTCAAAGCTCTGGCATCTTCAATATGCATTGGTAGCGGTGGTTCAGTCGGGCGTGAGGGACCCATCGTTCAGATAGGCTCTTCGTTTGGTTCAGCCCTTGGACAATGGCTGAAATTATCTGATGATTGGGTAAGGACACTGGTCGCTTGCGGGGCTGCTGGCGGTATTTCAGCTACCTTTAATGCTCCTATTGGTGGGGTATTCTTCGCCCTTGAAGTAATCCTGGGAAGGTTTGTATCGCCCAGGTTTGGCTATGTGGTCATCAGCTCAGTAGTGGCTGACGTTATTTCCCGGGTTTCTCTGGGAGATAAGGCATCTTTTGGCATAGTGCCTTATACTACGGTCAGTTACTGGGAACTACTGCCATATGCTCTGCTCGGAGTTTTATCAGCATTAGTTTGTTTTGCCTTCATTCGCCTGCTCTACAAGTCTGAGGATTTGTTCGATTTGTGGCATATCCCGGAATTCGTTAAACCCGTCATCGGCGGTATCGGGATAGGGCTAATAGGGCTATATTCTTATGACCTTTTTGGTGTGGGTTATGGAGATGTCTACTGGGTAAGTCGCATGAGCACAGACCAGGCTTTGCTGGGTGAAATAGCCCTTAACTCACTCATCATTTTGCTTGTCTTGAAGATAATTGCTACCTCGCTTACACTGGGTAGCGGTGCTAGCGGGGGTGTTTTCGCTCCATCCCTTTTTATCGGTGCGATGCTTGGTGGAGCTTTTGGAACCGCAGTGCATCAACTGTTCCCTTCTATCACTGCGTCCTCAGGAGCTTATGCCATGGTGGGTATGGCCGCCGTATTTGCTGGAGTGGCTAAATCACCGATTACCGCTATCATCATTCTCTTCGAAATGACCATGGATTATAAGATAATTCTACCCTTGCTAATAGCCGTAGTTATCAGTACCGTTGTCTCCCGCGGCCTCAGCCGTGAGAGCATCTACACGCTGAAATTGCTACGGCGGGGTATAGATATCCGTCAACTGGAGCAGACCAGCCCGATGAGGGAGATTGCTGTGGGTGAGGCGATGACACGGAATTTCCCCACTGCTTTGCCAACAATGCCTGTTACTGAGTTGGTAACTGCATTGCGCAGGACTGGACACCATGGATTTCCTGTCGTAGGTACGGACGGTGGTCTTTTGGGGGTGGTTACTTTAGCCGATGTCGAAGCGGCTATGTCTAAAGATAGTCCTGAGAAACTAAAAGTTGAAGACATTTACACTAAAGCGGTGGTTACGGCTTATCCCGATGAGTATATACACGATGTATTCTTAAAGTTGGGTACACAGGATGTAGGCAGAATTCCTGTTGTCGATAGAAACAATCCCAAACACCTGTTAGGAGTGCTGCGCAGGCACGATATTGTTAGTGCATATACTAGAGCCGTAGCAAAGGCACGTCGTCGTCAAAGTAAAGATGCAAAATAAATAAAAAATGATTAGAGGCTACACTGGGTTCTAAATCTTCCTGTCAGCAAGCTTACCGATGAGCAATGCTAATAACTTCCATTTGATAAAAACCTATCCTGGCGGTAAAGCTCGTGCCGGGGAACTAATAATGCCACACGGCACAGTACCGACGCCGGTCTTTGTACCTGTAGCCAGCCAGGGCACGGTTAAAACACTGACCCCTGAGGAAATTAAAGACATTGGGTTAGTCATGGTACTGGCCAATACCTATCATCTGTATCTCAGGCCAGGTATTTCTGTGATTGAAAAGATGGGAGGTTTACATAAATTCATGGGATGGGATGGAGCCATTCTTACCGATAGCGGCGGCTACCAAATATTCAGCCTGGCTCGTTTACGCCAGGTCAGCGATGAGGGAGTCGTCTTCCGTTCCCATATTGATGGCAGCGAGCACCTGATTACTCCTGAGCTAGCTATCCAGTATCAGGAGGCTCTTGGTGCGGATATTATTATGGTTTTAGATGAGTGCCCGGCTTATGATAATAGCTTTGAAAAAGTGCGGGAGGCAACGAACCGCACCCATCACTGGGCGGAGAGATGCCGGAGAGCCCAGAAGCGAAGTGACCAGGCTCTATACGCCATCGTTCAGGGGGGAGTTTTCTCTGAGCTCCGGCGCCAATCAGCCGAATACCTCATCTCACTGGATTTTCCCGGTTATGCCATTGGCGGCCTGAGTATTGGCGAACCTAAAAAAGTAACCCTCGCCATAGTTGAGGAAACGGTGACTTTGTTACCGGAGAATAAACCGCGCTACCTTATGGGAGTAGGCTCGCCTGAGGATATTTTCGAGGGTGTAGCTAGAGGGGTTGATATCTTTGACAGCGCTCTGCCTACTCGCGTAGCTCGAAATGGCGCCCTCTTTACCCGTTTGGGGCGGGTGAATATTCGAAATGCTGCCTATAGCCAGCTGGAACGACCTATTGACCCTGATTGCGATTGCTATACCTGCCAAACTTTCTCCGCAGCTTATTTACATCACCTGTTTAATTCTCAGGAGCTGTTGGCTTATCGGTTAGCCACTATTCACAATTTAACCTTTGTTAGTAGGCTGGTGCAGAAAATACGAGATGCTATTCTTGATGGCACCTTTAGCTCTTTCAAGGATAAATTCCTGTCAAATTACCAGACTACAGATGAGCAGGCACGACTTGAGCAAAAACAAAAATGGCTGAAATCGCGAGACCTCAGCCACTAATTCAGGCCGTGGGATTTTTGTCCAGATTCAATGTCTTTTATACTTACCTTACCAGCGAACTTCCCACTATTGCCCGGTTAATTTCAAGGCTAACGGCAATTGCTGTGCATCCAGCAATTGCCCGGTATAATTTCTCTATCTTGAACTCCCTGGTGTAACCATAGGCACCGTGAAGCCGTCTCGACATCTCTACTATCTCCATCGTGGTCGGCGCAACAAATAATTTAGCCGTTGCTGCTTCTGTCTGCCAGTCTGGTGCTTCATTATCCTCGGCAAACGCCGTTTTATAGGTCAGCCACCGGCATGCTTCTATCTTTGCTTGCATATCAGCCAGCGTCCATCGGATACCTTGCATATCTGAGATTGGTCTTCCCCTGGTTATCCTTGTCTTCACATATTTTATTGCTTCGTCTAAAGCAGCCTGGGCGATTCCCACAGATGCAGCGCACTGCTCAACTTTTTCGGCAGCTATCCAGAATAGCAGTATCTCCATGCCTTTGCCTTTCTTACCAAGCAGGTTTTCCTTCGGCACCCTAAAATTTTCGAAGTATACATCGGCTGCTTCTATTCCTCCTCCTCCCATTAATTCCCAGATTTTTGGAGCAGTATATCCTTTCCCTCCCTTTTCTATGACAAAGGCGGTACAATTCCCTTCCTCGTCTTTGGTATAGGTAACAGCACAACCCTCTCTGGCACCAAAGGTACTGAAACGCTTAATACCATTTATTACATAACTATCTCCGTCTGGCATGGCTATCGTAGTTAGCGCTTTAGGGTCTGACCCTGTTTCTTCCTCCGTGAACTGTATGCTGGCATAAGCTGTCCCATCACAGAATGACCTTAAATATTTCTCCTTTATTTCTTCTGAGCCGAAATGCGCAATGGACTCAGGAATACTGTTGTTAAATCCTACCAGCCACCAGGCACCTGTGCCGGAGTAAGCTAGCTGCTCGATGGCTAAGATACAGCTTAAATTGCCCGTTTCAGTCCCACCATATTTTTTCGGGACTGTCATTCCCAATAGCCCAATTTGGGCGCACTTCTTAATCAGGCCATCCGGTAATCTTCCCTCTCTGTCTATCTGGTCTGCCATCGGCTCAATTTCTTGCCTGGTGAATTCTCTTGCCAGTCTTTGAATCGCTAGTTGTCCCTCAGTCAGGTTAAAGTTCATTCTCTTTCCTCATCATTAATCAATTTATGGGCACCAGGTACTGCTGATACTCTGGGCCGCGAGAGTTTTCTAAAAGATTCCCTTTTTGCCTCCTGAGCTTCCGT
>CAYNFT010000020.1:0-26790 GCA_964396535.1 uncultured Dehalococcoidales bacterium
CTAGGATGACACCCTTTCAAGGTGTAGACAGCGATTCGAATTCGCTTGGGGGCACTAAAATTCAGGGCACTCAGATAGAGGGTAGCATCCGCTCCGATGAGTGTCAATCAGTAAGACTGAACGAAACTCCAGGTCGCTGCTTTCAGGCTATTCTCTCCGTTGCCGCTTATATAGGTCTCAGGATGGCACGGGCCGAGCCGGCATCACCCCGTTCCAGCAAAAGCGGCAGACATAAAAGTTCATACCTTCCAGCTTTCGCTCTGGACAGGTCAAGCCCTTCTATGATATAGACACCACTTTCGAGCAGTGCCCGATGTGTCTCACCATTCATCTCGGGATGCCGGTAACTACCCACGGATATGTAATCTATACCGACAACTCGTATCCCTCTCTCAACAAGGTAGTGCGCTGCTGGAGGAGAGATATATACGTAATCCTCAAAGAACTCATCATTCGGAAAATATTTTGATGAGTTCAGTGTTTTAAATAGAATACGCTCACCACGCCGAATGCGGTAGGGAGCAAGCTCCTCCGGCTTTATCGACTCAGTATCCTTTATTTCAATGACACGCGCTCTGCCTATGGTGGCATTCAGGGGCATCACATCAATGGTTTTCCCGCCAGCTATAAAATGTAGAGGAGCATCAATGTGTGTCCCGGTATGGTCTACCCACTGAATCTCCATAAGAGAAACCGGGTCGCCTTTATCCCTGTCCTTGATACGTTCAGCCCGTGCTGGAGGGTCGGTTGGCCAGTGCCACATGTTAGTGTGAAATGGTAATGATATATCTATCCAATCCGATTCGATATCATCACCCCACTTGTAACCTCCACTCTTTTTTTCAGTCATTCTCTATACCTCCTTTTTACTAATAATATATCCCCGATGCGGGCGCTCTATCAGAACAATATTTAATATAGCGGTTGGCAATAGTTAATACCATAACCTTGGTCGCCTGTCAAGATTTCTAGGTTGTTGGTTTTGGTCGGTTATGGTTGGTAGGATTAGTATTTGCGTAGACCTCTATTTACTACCCAAAGACTAAAGGATACTTCAAGTAAAAGAGTAAATAAGAGCCACATTACTACAAAATGCCATAGTGTTATAAAGTGAGCTATTCTTAGAAATACGGTTAATATTCCCCATAAAATTAGAATAGTAAATGCTGAGATTAACAAAGGGGTATGATCCCTTGCTTTTACTTTTGATTTGCAGTGGGGACATTTGATGCCCCAAGGATGTGGAGCAGCTATTACTCTCCCTAAAGTGATCGGTTCTCCACAAGTCGGACAAGAAGTTTTGAACTTCATCATGGTTCCTATTATTATACTAATCTTTATATTTGACAATAGAACATAGGCTCTCTTACTATTGATTGATAGTACGTAAAATGAAAGCGCAATTATCATACGATAAAGATGAGAAGGAGTAATTCTCACTTTACACGGGTTCAAAACTGGCAGTTGGACTTATAACTCTCTAACGCGGTAAGTCTTGAGGTCCAACTCAATATATACCGCCCCGGTAAGGCGATAATATCTATCCCTCGTGTGTCAGCTTCGATAAGATAGCTGGACAGGTTTTCCAGATTCCCGGTAATAGCGCCTTTCTCACAGCGCATCTGGACCAGGCCGATTTTCACTCCGGCGTTGACTGTCATCTGACGGTTTCCAAAGCTCCCTCCAGGTACCTGCGAAACGCGTCGTGTTCGTAGATGAGGTACTCAAATTCCATCGACGGCAGCTTATACGGGTCGGTATCCCGTGTTATGTACCTTGCCGCAAACGGCGGCCCGCCGTCGTCCTCATCGTCACCCGGGCAGCCCACCAGGTCCGCATAACGCACCTTTCCGCCGTCAGCTTCATACATTGACCCTATAATCCAGAGACGGGCAAAGCGGTAGCGTTTCTTGACTTCCCGTTCAGCAACGCTGCTCCAGGTCGTGGTGGTATAGGCGAAGTCCCTGGAGACGATACCAAGCTGCCTGTACAGAATTTCATCGCATTTCTCCAGTTGCTCCTGGATTAACGCTCCGGACGGGTCTTTCTTCCCCAGGTACGACATATTATAGTGATTATGCGTATGAGAGCCTATATGCCAGCCGGCAGCCATCAGCTCTTTGATTTCATCCCAGCTCATCCACATGTCATACCCGGTTTTCTCCATCAGGCCGGTGTTAATAAACAGATTTCCGGTAAACCCGAAACGCTGCATAATCGGCCAGACAACATAACGGATCGACCTGGCCGGGTGGTCGAAGTCAAACATGATTGGCCGGTCGGGCAGCACCTCTTTGCCAGCCCGCCAGTCTGCCAGGTCATCATACGAGATAGACCGGAAACCGAGCTCCGACGCAATCCGGAAATAGCCCTCGAATTGCTTGCCGTCGAGTTGCGGCCCCTTTCGCCGGCGCGCCGTGGGCTTAAAAGAAGGCGGCCGGTTCGTGCCGTGGCACATCGTAATCGGGATTCTCATAGCTAAAGTCTGGGTTCTTTCGTAACCGGAAAAGAACCCCATGTAAACTTCACACTTTTGCCCAGTGTATAACCAGTCTACTCCTTTTGTGTCTTTGCTACCGGACTCCCGTATAGGCGACTTAGCGAAACTTCCAGAAATACAATGGGTTTCTTCACGTTCTTGATGTTTATTGGACAATGCACCAATCCGGCTGGGATGGACACAACTGTAGCGGTATCAATTACGTGTTTTTCCCCTTCCTCGCCTAAGCATACCTCGACTTCCGCTCCCAAATCACGTATGTCTGTTGGGTCGCCTCCAATAAAACACAGGAGCTCATGGAAATTATGGGAATGAGGTCTGTCGAAGGAGATTGGTTCTGAGACACAGTGATAACCGATGCTACAATCGGCATCCAGTTCTCCATTGTGTGCGATAATTGAGTACCCGGTATAATGGTCTAAATCTTTAGTAAGGTCCTTTAGTATGTGTTTCCCATATTTTGTTTCAGCCATTTGTTAATACCCTCCTTTTTATTTATTATACGGCTATTACTTTTATAAGTTGCCGATGTTAATAAAATCACGACCGCGGCACCCAGAGCACCATCCTTGGTTTATTTGCCATTTCCTTAGCCAGCTCTTCTATTTTCCCATATTTCATGCAGGCTGCCATACAGTGCTTGACGCAGGCTGGCTCAAGTCCCTCTTTCGTCCGGGGTGCACATAAGATGCACAGTTCAGTGGGAAAGGGCAGGTAGGTAAGATATGCCTTGTTATTGGGCAGCTTCTGCTCTATTTCAATAACCCGTATTCCTCCCATCCCTGCCGGCCACTTGTATTCCTGAGCACAGGCAACCTGACAGGCATAGCAACCGGTGCAGTATTCGTAATCTATCAGCAAACCGTATTCACACTTCTTTGCCATCTCAAACCTCCTCTCGACCGTCAACCTTATAAATTCTACAGAGCAGGTGCTTTATGGGGGCTCCCAGACCGTCTTTACCCTGGAATCCCATAGGAATAAGTTGATTTACATTCGATTTCCATACCCCGAACAGTGATGGCTCTTCACCAGGCTCCTCAGGGAACCACCAGCCGTGGGCGGTCATTACCATCCATTCAGGCACCACAAGGGTAATCTTCGCCTTGAATCTGCATCTGCCAAGCCAGTTTTCGACCCACACCCAATCCCCGTTTCCGATGTTATGTGACCTGGCTGTATCGGGATGGATTTCAATCACCGGGTCGGGGTCAACTTCTCGTAGCCAGGGAATATTTCTATGCTCAGCATGAAAGTACACCGGCGACCTTCTCCCCGTGGATAGTATCAGGGGGTACTCTTTATACAGCTCAGGCTGGCTGACAGGTGTGAAGGGCGGCTCTTCATAGTGGGCTATGGGCTCCAGTTCCCACTCTTCACGCAGCGATGAGTACAACTCAACCTTACCTGACGGAGTCTGGAACCCGGGCTTCCTGTCAGGTCGCAGCAACCCTCTCTCGAATCGGTGATACGGGTGGCTGGGATGACCTTCCGGTGGGAAGGCCCAGCCCTTCTGCTGCAGCTCTTTAAAAGTCAAGCCCGCAGGCTCGACTATCTCGTCAAAAAGCTGGTGAATATCCTTCCAGCGAAAATCCGGGTCGAACCTTTTCGCCAGCTCAAAGTTGATTTCTATATCGGGCTTACATTCGCCTACTGTGATAGCCTTGTTAATACTCTGAAGAGGTACCCACCAGCTCCTGACACTATCCTTCTCTAGAAAAGTGGTTGCGGGCAGAACCACGTCAGCGAACTGGGCAGTCGGGGTCATAAAAAGGTCGACGACAGCCACAAAGTCGAGCTTTTTAAGAGCTTCAACCCACTTCTTCGGGTCAAGACCTATACCAGCTACAGGATTACAAGCCTGTAGCCACATACCTTTAATGGGGTAGGGGTCTTCGGTGAAGATTTGCTCCAGGGTCACGTCTGTCTGTGCCCGCCAGATGAATTTACGCAGCGGCCCGTATTTGTCGGCACCTATTCTCTTCTCATCAGCTTCTTTGGACTTTAACTTGATTACCCCCTTTGCCCCGGGTAGAGCGTAGGCGACGGCATCAAAAGCATAACGGGAAATCACATTTCCGCCGGGCACATCCAGATTCCCGGTGAGGCACCACAGGTTAGCAATCGCCTGGACTGTAGGAGTAATCGCTGGTGTCATATCAATAGGCACACCCCAGTGTATGGCGGCGGGTTTACTTTTAGCATAGAGGCGCGCCGCCTCGATAACATCTTGCTGAGGGACCCAGGTTATTTCGGATACTCGTTCTACCGGGTACTGGTTGACCTGCTCGACAAAAGCGGTCCAGACCGTCTTAACGGGCACTTTTGTCCCATCTAGAAGGACAGCTTCATACTCCCCTTCAAAAGCCGGTTTTGTATCGGCTGATTTGTAGTCTACCTGTTCAGAATCCCACACTACCGGTGCCTCGCTTGCCGTATCCCAGACGACAAAGTTTTCTGGAGAACCACCCGACATCAGGTCACTTTCTCGAAGCAGTTTCCCGGTGTCGCCCCTGATAAGGTGAGCGGCATTGGTCCATCTCTCAACAAACTCTTTATCATACAAACCCTCATTAATAATCACATTGAGAAAACCCATAGCCAGGGCGCCATCCGTCCCTGGCCGGAGTCTCAGCCACTTCTGCGCCCTTGAGGCAAACCACGACAACCTAGGGTCAATGGCAATAATCTTGGTACCTTTCTTCATCAGGTCGATAATCCAGTGCCCGAAGACATTGTCCGGGCATGAAGCCGGAATATTGTAGCCCCAGACTACTATGCACTCCGGCACTTTATACCGCGGGTCTTCATAGCGTTTCGGAAACCACTGAGCCGCATCGAGAATACAGTAGTCTCCCTGGACAGTTTCTACTGCAGAAATTCTGGGGCTGTAGCAGGCAATTCCACTTAAAGCAAACATGACATTGGGGCTGCCATAGGCGTAGGCAAGCATACATATCCAGGCGCCGATGTCCCGGCCCGTGCCCATGGAGAAGATAACACTCTCCGGACCGAATTCCTCTCGAATCTTACCCAGTTTTTGCTCTATGAGGTCAAAAGCTTCATCCCAGGAAATCTCCTGCCACTTGCCCTCTCCACGCTCCCCCACCCTTTTAAGAGGGCGGGTTAGGCGGTCGGGATGATAAACATACTGAGTCATAGCCAGACATCTGGAGCAGAGACGCCCCTGATTCCAGGGATGCTCCGGGTCACCTTCAATCTTAACCAGTTTGCCATCTTCGATATATGCCAGCACACCACAGCCACCGTGACAGCCAGGTCCAGCCGACCAGGTAGTTGTACGTACAATCTCACGGTTTTTAGCTTTCGCCATGGAATTCCTCCTTAACTGGTTTTGATTATATCCCGCTCAAGTTATCGAGCGCAAATCAGAGATAAGGTAACCCCTCACCCTTTATCCCCCCACTGATTTATTGAAAATATCGCGGGTATCCATAACGTACCCTTACCAGGCACTAAGTTGTGTTCTCGTATAGATAACGTTTGTGTAGTATAATATTTTAAGTAAGGGCTATTATCATCTAACCGAAATCCTATCTCATGAACGAGGAAAATTGAGTGAGCTACCCCCACTGGGAATACTTCCTTGCACTGGATTCAGACCTTGAAAGGGCAGTGCGTTTCATAGCCCTCGAGCCTGCCAATTTCCCCACCTACTCTATAGAGCTTACTCGCCTTCTCTTTGGCGCATGTTCCGAAATAGATATAGTTGCAAAAGCTCTATGCGAGCGATGCGCACCGCAGGAACCTCGCGAGAATATCGACAACTACCGCAAAGTGATAACCGAAAACTATCCAAAATTCCCCACTTTAAAAGCCATAATTCCGCGTTATAGCCTGGAATTTCAACCATGGTCGAATTGGCAATCGGGTAGAAATCCTGCTTGGTGGGGGAGTTACACTAATATTAAACACAAACGGACTATGTATTTTTCAGAAGCAAATCTCGAGAACTCGTTGAACGCCTTGGCCGGGCTGTTTTTACTGGTCCTCTATTTTTATCAGCCAGCACTCTACGACCACGACCTACTTCCTTGGCCAAATCTATTCCACCTGCATTCAGACCACTATCAGCCATTTAGAACTGTCGGTAAGTACATGCTCCCTGATTTCATGTCCAGTGATGAATGGAAGAGGCAAAAGAGTCAATCCTGACCGAAGCACCGCAGGGAAGTTAAAGAGGGGTTATTCAGTAACTTCGCAACAGGCTGGAACTCTCATGGATAAATTGCCAGCGCCTCAAGCCCGGCAGTTTCGGGTAAGCTGAGCATAAGGTTCATGTTCTGGATGGCCTGCCCGGCTGCCCCTTTAACCAGGTTGTCGATAGCACTGATGACTATCAGTTTATCTCTCCTGGCGTCAATGGTGGGGTGAATGAAGCAGAGGTTGTTCCCCCAGGTGTGTTTGGTGTGGGGGGAGAAATCTACCACTCTGACGAAGGGTGCGTCCTTGTAGAAGTCCAGGTAGAGGTTTCTTAGCTCTTCTTTCCCTTTTTCGTCTGGAGTTACTTTACCCGGCGACAGCGTAGCATAACCAGTGGTTAATATTCCCCTGGTCATTGGTATCAGATGGGGGACAAAGGTTACTGAGGGTGGCTGTTGGGGATTGAGCAGCTTTAGCTCCTGGACAATCTCAGGCAGATGTCTGTGCCCCTCCAGAGCGTAAGCAGTAACATCTTCATTAGCCTCTGAGTAGTGAGTTTGCAGGCTGAGGGTTCTGCCGGCTCCGGAGACTCCGGACTTGCTATCGATAATAATGTCAGGTTCGATTATGCCTGCTTTAACTGCCGGGGCTAAGGCCAGAATGGCCCCGGTGGGATAGCAGCCAGGATTTGCCACCAGCTGGGCAGAGGCAATCTGAGACTGGTATAGTTCGGGTAGTCCAAATACTGCTTGTTTAAGTAGCTCCGGGGCGGGATGAGTAAAGCCATACCAGGACGGGTATTCGGCAGCATCCTTTAGCCTGAAATCGGCGCTAATATCCACCACCTTAATACCACGGTTGACCAGCGGTACGACCTCTTTGGCGCTCTCCTTATGGGGCATGGCGGAAAAAGCTATGTCGACCTCCCCTAGCTCAGTTTCAATGGTCAGGTCGATGTTGGCCAGGTGAGGGAAAACCGTGCCCAGCTTCTGACCGGCCGCACTACGCCCGGTAACTGAAGTAAGCTCCACCTGCGGGTGCTGATACAGTAGCCGTGCCAGCTCAACACCGGCGTAACCGGTAACGTTAATAATGCCTGCCTTGATTTTACTCATTAGATTCGACTCCTTCACAAATGGCTTCCAGGGCAGTCAGTTGTTCACTGGTGCCCATAATAATCAGGCTATCTCCGGCTGTAATCTTTTCCTCTCCAGACGGATTAGCCAGAAGTCTACCGCTCTTCTTGTTTATTGCTAGAACATTCGCCTTAGAGCATCGGCGGACTTCCTCCACAGTTTGACCGGCTAGAGACGATTTGTTGCCTATGGCTACGTTTTCCATCTGTAGTTCAGGGCCACGGCGGCGACTTATGGTGTCAAGAAAGTCAACCACTGCCGGGCGCAGGGCTAGCATTGCCATGCGGCGAGCACCAATACTGTTCGGTGACACGATGCGGTCAGCACCGGCCCTCTTCAGCTTTGCCTCAGCTTCTGCGTCCGAAGCCCGGGCTGTGATAAATAATGTCGGATATAGTCCTCGGCCTGATAGAGTGATGTAGGTGTTATCAACATCAGTACCCAGTGCTGCTACCAGGCCTCGAGCGTTTTCAATACCAGCCTCTTTCAATACATCATCACTGGTGGCATCACCCTGTAAATAGAGGTATCCTGCCTGCTCCGCCCGGGCAATGCATTCCGGTCTATTATCGATGACAACAAATGGCACATCTTCCTCCTTGAAGGTGTTGGCAATCTCTTCGCCGACTCTGCCGAAGCCGCACAGGATAAAATGTGCTTTTAGCTGAGCGATTCTGTTTTTCATTCTTCGCCTCCCCCAGTTAGCTATAATGTTACCTTCGGCCATGTACTGGATGATTCCGGTCAGGGTGTACAGGGCACCACCGACGCCGCCGATGATCAGGAAGCCTGTGAAGAGCCGGCCGCCGTTGCTCAAGGGGTGGATTTCATTATATCCGACGGTGGTTATGGTGATAACCGTCATGTAAAGGGAATCAAAAAAGGACCAGCCCTCGATGAAGGCGTAGCCGATAGTGCCTACGACTATGACCGCCAGCAGGGCGACTATTCCCCATAACACCCTTCGCGCTGAATCCATTTAGCTACCTGTAACTAACTGATTGTGAACATAATATCATAGTGGTTCGATTATTATCAAAACTCACCTAAGAGGTAGTTTATTAACCTATCCCCCTGGCCCCCTTCCCTTATTAAGGGAAGGGGGAAATAGTTTCTTAAAAGGGGCTTCACCCCTTTTAATCCCCTTTACTAAACAATATTTTTTCAAGAGAAGGGGGAAATTGTGGTTTCCGAAGGGGCGTCTGCCCCTTCGGGCTTCCCCTCTTTCAAAAATTTGCTGCCCTGCTTCAAACAAAAGCAAAGGGGATAAAGCGGGTTCCCATAAAAAGTGAAGATTTTTCTGGTGCTTAAGGGGGATAGGGTTATGAAAATTAAGGGGGTGAGATTGATAAATCTTTGCTTGGCTATATTTGCTATGGAGCTAGTAGGGTGCTATAATTGGCTCTATATACTTGTGAGGGGGGGACACAGTCCGTTATGGACTGCGCCTCTCTTTTCATTTGAGGACGAGGACCAGAGGAGTGAGGTTGATGGATATTCACTACCAGCAAGCTCTGGATTATATTTATAGCTTTATTGACTATGAAAGGGAGCCAGGACCACGTGATAGAGCCCGCTATGACCTCAGGCGCGTAGACGAGCTGCTGTCTCGGTTGGGTAACCCTCACCTGAAAGCCAGGACGGTTCATATTGCCGGCACCAAGGGAAAAGGCAGCGTAGCAGCTATGATGGCGTCGGCTCTGACTGCCTCAGGTTATATTACCGGGCTTTACACTTCACCCCATTTGCATACCTTCAATGAGCGTATCAGGGTTGATAACAGGTTAATCTCTAACGAAGAGCTTGTTGCTTTAGTGGAGAAGCTTAAACCGGAGGTTGAGGCGGTAAACGAGAAAGGCACTTATGGTCAGTTGACTACCTTCGAGATAATAACGGCTCTAGGCTTTGCCCACTTTAAGCAAAAGGGAGTGGATTTCCAGGTAATTGAAGTAGGACTGGGAGGCAGGCTTGATGCCACCAATGTAGTCCAGTCCGAGGTTTGCATTATTACCTGGGTTAACTTCGATCATATGGAAGTATTGGGTAATACCCTGGCTGAAATTGCTGCTGAGAAAGCTGGCATTATTAAACCGAATAGCATAGTGATAACCTCTCCGCAGGTTGATGAGGCGGCTAAGGTAATCGAGGAGGCTTGCCTTGGTTGTAAGGCGGAACTGGTCAGGGTGGGTAGTGATGTCACCTGGCAGAGTCTTGGCTTTGATTCCAGTCGGCAATCACTTCGAGTAAAGGGAAGACTGGGCAGTTATGACTTATCAATACCCCTTCTGGGTCGGCATCAGCTGGATAATGCGGCGACAGCGGTGGCTGCCCTGGAGGTTTTAACTGCAAAGGGTTTACATATTTCCAGAGATAGTATTACTAACGGTCTGGCGCAGGTGAGCTGGCCAGGTCGGCTCCAGGTTCTAAGCCGTAATCCCCTTGTGGTAGTTGATGGTGCCCATATCCCCGACTCAGCCCGCAAGTTGAAGCAGGCTCTTGAGCAGTACTTTGACTTTGACCGGGCTATCTTGATTATCGGAGCTTCGTCGGATAAAGATATAGCTGGAATAATCTCGGAATTACTGCCCCTGTTTGATGAAGTAATTGCCACTCATTCTATTCATCCTCGGGCTATGCCCACGGCTTCCGTTGTAGCTGAGCTTAGTCGGCAAGGTGTGGAAGCGCAGGCAACAGAGGACATTTCAATTGCCTTGCCTCTAGCCTTATCTCTAGCCGGTGAGAAGGACCTCATTTGCGTTACCGGCTCACTGTTCGTGGTTGCCGGAGCAATTGAGCAGGCAGGTAAGTTTGGTTTGACAATTTGAGCGCTAGAGAGGATTGATGATTTAGGTTGGAAGAGGAAGAGAGTCCTTCGGGAAGAGGGGATAGGTTTGATAGGGACTGGACCAAAGGCAGCATAATTGGCAACCTCTGGGGTTTGTCCTGGCCTATGATGATAGGCCAGACTGTCATGGTAATGGGACCTACCATTGACATGATATGGGTAGGTAAGCTGGGGGCAGCCTCCATTGCTGGAGTTGGTATTTCCGGTATGATTGTTCAGCTGATGAACACGGCCAGGATGGGGCTGCAAATGGGTACCAGGGCTATGGTAGCCCGTTTTGTGGGGGCGGGTGATGAACAGGGAGCCAACCATGTGGCGCAGCAAGCTTTCGTTATCACTGTTGCCTTCTCTATAGTTATGGCAGCAATAGGAATATTCCTGGCGGATGAAGTATTGCTGCTGCTGGGAGTGGAGCCTGATGTTATCGCCGAGGGAGTCGCCTACCTGCGTATCCAGTTAGTGGGTATGGTGACCATGTCTTTCCAGATGATGGCTCAGGGCGTTATGCAGGCATCGGGTGATGCGATGACTCCGATGAAAATTGGCGTCGGCGCCAGGCTTCTCCACATTGCTCTTTGTCCCTTTCTCATCTTTGGCTGGTTGATATTCCCTCGCCTGGGCGTCAGCGGTGCGGCTCTAACCAACGTCGTCTCTCAGGGCTTGGCGGGGGGTCTCGGGCTGTGGATGCTCTATAGCGGGCGAACCCGTCTGCGGCTGACCTTGAGTAAATTCCGCTTTGATGGCAGTATCATATGGCGTATAGTGAAGATTGGCATTCCGGCCATGATAAACGGTACGGAAAGAACAATGGCCAATCTTATAGTGATTTGGTGCGTTGTGCCCTTTGGCACCTTTGCCGTGGCGGCTCATTCTCTGATGGAGAGGGTAGACCGGTTTATACACATGCCGGCTGCGGGCTTGGGTCAGGGTTCTGGCATATTGGCGGGACAGAATCTGGGGGCACGTCAGCCTGAGCGGGCGGAGAGGACAGGCTGGCTGGCAGCCAGTCTGTTCACCGGTGTTATGTTTATTGCTTCAGTGGCAATATGGTTTTGGGCTGAGAAAATAGTTCGTATTTTTAACACTGAGCCCGGTCTGGTGGAGATAGCCAGCACCTTCCTTAGGATAACAATAGTAACTTACATGGTATTTGGCTTTGTTCAGGTATTGATGCAGTGCCTGAACGGTGTTGGTGACACCATGATACCGATGCTGGTTACTCTAACAACTATGTGGGGGATAATGGTACCTCTGGCTTATTTTCTGTCGCGGTCTACCACTCTTGGCGTGTATGGAGTTCGGTGGGCGATGGTGGCTGGTAATGTTGTGAGGGCGATCATTTACACGATATATTTCAAGAAGGGGCGCTGGAAGCGTAAGCAGGTATAATTGAGAGTTAAGTAAGGCAGGAGGAAAAGGAGTGACTCCCTAGGGTGAAAGAAGACATGAGGAGTCTTCGCCAAAGAAGGGATGCCTTTGATAGGGACTGGACAAAAGGCAACATCATGCGGAACCTTTTGTCCCTGTCGTGGCCTATGGTCGTAACCAATACCCTTATGATGCTGGGTCCTACCATTGACATGATATGGGTGGGCAAGCTGGGGGCGGCCTCTATTGCTGGAGTAGGCGTTTCTGGTATGGCTGTCATGCTGCTGAACTCGATGATGATGGGTCTGGCGCAGGGTATGCGTGCCGTAGTCGCTCGCTTCGTAGGTATGGGTGATGTTCAAGGTGCCAATCATGCAGCCAGGCAAGCCTTTGCTATCTGTGCTGTCTTTTCTGTAGTTATAGCGGCAACGGGTATCCTTCTTGCTGAGAAGATATTAATCCTGATGGGGCTGGAGGCTGATGTTGTTGCCGAAGGGACAGCCTACATGCGCATATTGTTCGTCGGTTCGATATCAATGTCTTTCCGTATGCTGACAGAGGGCATTATGCAGGCCTCGGGGGATACCGTAAGCCCGATGAAGATAACCATCGGCTATAGACTTTTCCATGTAGCCCTTTGTCCCTTCCTGGTCTTTGGCTGGTGGATATTTCCCCGCCTGGGCGTCAGTGGAGCGGCTGTAACTAACGTCGTTTCTCAAGGCCTGGGGACAATTATTAGTATGTGGTTCCTCTTCAGCGGGCGGACCCGGATACAGCTTACATTTCGTAACTTTCGTTTTGATCTTGGTATCATATGGCGTATAGTTAGAGTCGGCTTTCCTGCCCTTGTCTCAGGGGTACAAAGGAGCCTTAGCCAGTTTCTTTTAATGTACTTTATTACCCCCTTTGGTACCCTGGCGGTGGCAGCCCATACCGTAAACCAGAGGGTAGAGATGATTATGATGATGCCGGCTATGGCATTTGGTATGGCCAGTGGTGTACTGGCGGGGCAAAATCTTGGGGCGGGGCAGCCGGAGCGGGCAGAGAAGAGTGCCTGGCTGGCGGTAGGTCTGGTGGAGGGTGTGGCAGTAATCGGTTCAGTTGTGATACTGCTTGCGGCTGAGAACATAGTCCAAATCTTCAGTGCTGAGCCCGGTCTGGTGGAGATAGCCGGCACCTTTCTGAGGATAGCTGTAGCTGGTTTCGTAGTGATGGGCTTCATGGCGGTAATGATGCAGGCTTTATCTGGTGCCGGTGATACTGTGCCGCCAATGATTATCAGTGTGCTAACTGTTTGGCTGGTCACATTGCCCCTGGCATACTTCCTGCCTAAGGTTACCACTCTTGGTGTGTATGGAGTGAGATGGGCGATGGTAGCTGGTATGGTTGTTCCAGGAGTCGCCCAAACAATATATTTCAAAGCGGGCAGGTGGAAGCGTAAGCAGGTATAATTACCGTTAGCTGTCCGTGGTTGCCGGTGCAATTGAGCGGGCAGGTAACTTTGGTTTGAGAATGTGAGCAATGGAGAGGATTGACTATTTACGGTGAAAGAGGGAGAGCGTTATTCGGGAAGATGGACCAGGTTTGATAGGGACTGGACCAAAGGCAGCATTGTTCGTAACCTTCTGTCTCTATCCTGGCCCATGATGATAAGCAATAGCTTCAATATGCTTGGGCCTACCATTGACATGATATGGGTGGGGAGACTGGGAGCAGCCTCAATTGCCGGTGTGGGCGTTGCTGGCATGGTAGTAATGCTGATGAACTCGGCAAGGATGGGGCTCGACATGGGCATGAGAGCCATGATTGCCCGCTTCATCGGGGCGGGTGATGAAGAAGGAGCCAATCATGTGGTACAGCAAGCCTTAGTCATCAGTGGCTCCTTCTCCACATTTATGGCGGCAATAGGTATCTTTTTGGCTGAGCCAATATTAGTCCTGATGGGTGTGGAGCCTGATGTTGTCAGCGAAGGGGCAGCCTATATGCGTGTATTATTCGTTGGCTCGGTGTTTATGTCCTTCCGCACGATGGCTGAGGGTGCTATGCAGGCTTCAGGAGATACGATGACCCCGATGAAGATAATTGGCGCCTTCAGGCTTTTCCATGTTGCCCTTTGTCCCTTCCTCGTCTTTGGCTGGTGGATATTCCCCCGCCTGGGTGTCAGTGGGGCAGCTATGACCAACGTCTTTTCTCAGAGTCTGGGAATGGCTCTGGGCATGTGGTTCCTCTTTAGCGGGCGGAGCCGGCTGCGGCTGACCTTAAGGAACTTCCGCCTTAACCTTAATACTATATGGCGCATCGTAAAGATAGCTGTTCCTGCCTCGATATCGGGAATGCAAAGAAGCTTTGCCAATCTGGTGGTGATGGAGTTTATTGTCCCCTTTGGCACTTTTGCGGTAGCTGCTCATACCCTGTGCCAGAGAGTAGAGATGATAGTATTCATGCCTACTATGGCATTGGGTATGTCTGCTGGTGTACTGGCGGGGCAAAACCTGGGAGCAGGCAAGCCTGAGCGGGCGGTGAGGACTGGCTGGCAGGCCGTCGGCCTGGTGCAGGTCTTTATGCTTGTTATTGCTCTGGTGATATTGCTGTGGGCTGAGAATATAGTTCATATTTTCACCCCTGACCCTGGTGTGGTGGAAGTAACCAGAGTCTTCCTGATGATAGCAATAGTAGGTTACTTGATGATGGGCTTTAATGCTGTATTGCAGAGCTGTATCTCCGGCGTCGGCGATACAGTGCCGCCGATGCTGTTTAGCCTGCTAACCATTTGGGGGATTCAGGTGCCCCTGGCATACTTCCTGTCAAAGTTTACTAACCTGGGTGTGTATGGAGTGCGGTGGGCGATAGTGTCTGCTCTGGGTGCGGGAGCGGTTTGCAATGTGATATATTTCAAGCTAGGCAGGTGGAAGCGTAAGCAGGTATAATTACCGTTAGCTGTCCGTGGTTGCCGGTGCAATTGAGCGGGCAGGTAACTTTGGTTTGAGAATGTGAGCAATGGAGAGGATTGACTATTTACGGTGAGAGAGGGAGAGCGTTATTCGGGAAGATGGGCTAGGTTTGATAGGGACTGGACCAAAGGCAGTATAGTTGGCAACCTCTGGTCTCTATCCTGGCCTATGATGATAGGTGGTAGCCTCAATATGATAGGTCCTACCATTGACATGATATGGGTGGGCAAGCTGGGAACAGCCTCCATTGCCGGGGTGGGTATTGCCGGTATGGCTGTAATGGTGGTGAACTCGTTGAGGATGGGGCTAAATACGGGTACCAGGGCGATGATTGCCCGCTTTGTCGGGGCAGGCGATGCTGAAGGGGCCAATCATATAGCCCAGCAAGCCTTAGTTATCAGTGCTGCCTTCTCCACATTTATGGCGGCAATAGGTATCTTTTTGGCTGAACCAATTTTAATGATGCTGGGGGTGGAAGCTGATGTTGTCACCGAAGGAGCGGCCTACATGCGCATACTGTTCATCGGCTCGGTGGCTATGTCTTTCCGGATGATGTCCGAGGGCATTATGCAGGCGTCGGGAGATTCGGTAACGCCGATGAGGATTACTCTCATCTTCAGGCTTTTCCATGTGGCTCTTTGTCCCTTTCTCATCTTTGGCTGGTGGCTCTTCCCCCATCTGGGCGTCAGTGGAGCAGCTCTGACTAATGTCATTTCTCAGAGTCTGGGAACAGCTGTTGGGCTGTGGATTCTCTTTAGCGGTAGGACCCGACTGCGGCTGTCGTTGAGAAACTTCCGCCTTGACGGTAATGTTATTTGGCGCATAGTGAAGATTGGCATCCCTGCCTCTGTTGCAGGCGCTGAGAGAAGTTTTGCCAACTTTATCTTGGTGTGGTTTGTTGTTCCCTTTGGCACGGCGGCTGTGGCGGCTCAATCTCTGATGCAAAGGATAGATACGTTTATACATATGCCTAGTATGGGCTTGGGTCAGGGTTCTGGCGTGCTGGCAGGACAAAACCTGGGAGCAGGCAAGCCTGAACGAGCGGCGAGAACTGGCTGGCAGGCAGCGGCTTTGGTGACTGCAGTTCTGGCCTTTGTTTCAGTACTAATATGGTTTGGTGCTGAGTATGTAGTTCGTATCTTCAATGCCGAGCCTGAACTGGTGGAGATAGCCAGCACCTTCATGAGGATACAAATAGCAGGTTATATGGTGTTTGGCATGGTCATTATCTTGAGTCAGTGCTTAAATGGGGTTGGCGACACTATAGTGCCGATGTTGACTACCCTGATAACCATGTGGGGGGTGCAGGTGCCCCTGGCCTATTTTCTACCACGAATTACCAATCTTGGTGTTTATGGAGTGCGGTGGGGGATGGTAGCTGCCAACATTGTCAGGGCGGTAATCTACGCAACATATTTCAAAGTGGGCAGGTGGAAGCGTAAGCAGGTATAATTACCGTTAGCTGTCCGTGGTTGCCGGTGCAATTGAACAGGTAGAGCGTTTTGTATAGTGATGTGACCGGTAGAGAGGAGTGAGTAATTACGAAGGAAGAGATTAAGATTCTATTGTGAAAATGGATGCAGTTGAGAGGGACTGGACGAAAGGTGGCATCTTTCGCAATCTCGTTCTGCTGTCCTGGCCCATAATGATAAGCAGTTCCTTCAATATACTGGGGCCTGTTATTGACATGATATGGGTGGGCAAGCTGGGAGCAGCCTCTATTGCCGGGGTAGGCGTTGCTGGTATGGCTGTCATGTTCGTGACCTCGGCAAGGATGGGTCTCACTATGGGTACCAGGGCTATAGTCGCCCGTTTCATCGGGGCAGACGATGCCAGAGGTGCCAATCATGTAGCGCAGCAAGCCTTCGTTATCAGTGCTATCTTCTCTATAATTATGGCGTCAATAGGCATCTTATTTGCTGAGCCAATATTGAGTATTTTTGGGCTGGAAGCTGATGTTATCTCCGAAGGGACGGCATATATGCGCATACAGTTCATTGGTACGGTGGCTATGTCCTTCCGCATGATGTCTGAGGGCGTTATGCAGGCATCGGGTGATACGGTAACCCCGATGAGAATTACCATCCTTTTCAGGCTTCTCCATGCATCTCTTTGTCCTTTTCTCATATTCGGCTGGTGGATATTTCCTCGTTTTGGCGTCAGTGGAGCAGCTATAACTAATGTCATTGCTCAGGGCTTGGGAGGGGCTGTCGGATTTTGGATTCTCTTTAGCGGGCGGTCTCGGCTACGGCTGACCTTGCGAGATTTTCACCTTGACTTTAATATTATATGGCGTATAGTGAAGATTGGTATCCCTGCTGCTATCACTGGTGCTGAAAGAAGCTTTGCTGACATGGCGTTGGTGTGGTTTATGTCTCCCTTTGGTACCCTGGCGGTGGCGGGTCATACCCTGCTCCAGAGGGTAGAGGCGGTAATCCGGATGCCATGTATGGGATTGGGTCAGGGTTCTGGCGTGCTGGTGGGGCAAAACCTGGGGGCGCATCAACCCGAGCGAGCGGAGAGGAGCGGCTGGCTGGCGGGGGGTCTGGCTGAGGGTTTTGCGCTCGTTATTTCGGTGGTGATACTGCTGTGGGCTGAGAGCATAGTTCGTGTCTTCAATGCTGAGCCTGATGTGGTAGAGATGGCCAGTATTTTTATGAGGATAGCGGCGGCCGGTTACTTATTTATGGGCCTTTATTTTGTGATGCAGACTTCTATCTCCGGTGCTGGTGACACCCTGCCGCCGATGCTGGTTACCCTGCTAAACTTCTGGCTGGTTCAAATAACTCTGGCCTTCTTCCTGCCGCGATTTACTACTCTCGGTGTGTACGGAGTGCGGTGGGCAATAGTAGCTGGCTGGGTTGTGGGGGCTATAGCCTACTCGATATATTTCTGGAGGGGGCGGTGGAAACGTAAGATGGTATAATTACCGGTTCACTGTTCGTGGTTGCCGGGGCAATTGAGCAGGCAGAGCGCTTAGATTAGTGGTGTGACCGGTGGAAAGGGACGCCTGCTTAAAATGGAAGAAGTGAGGATTCTACCGTGAGAAGGGCTACGCTTGAGAGGGACTGGACAAAAGGTAGTGTGGTTGGCAATCTCTGGTCTCTATCTTGGCCTCTTTTAATAGGCAATACTCTCACCATGCTGGGTCCTACCATTGACATGATATGGGTGGGTAAGCTGGGAGCGGCCTCTATCGCTGGAGTGGGTGTTTCTGGTATTGCCGTCATGGTGGTGAATTCACTGTTGACGGGTCTCTTCACAGGCACTACAGCCATGATTGCTCGCTTTGTGGGGGCAAGAGAGGAACAGAGTGCCAATCGTGTCGCACAGCAAGCCTTCGTTATCGGAGTTGCCTTTTCTATATTTATGGCGGTAATAGGCATCTTCTTTGCTAAGCCGATATTCAGCCTTTTTGGACTGGAGGCTGATGTTGTTACCGAAGGAGTGGCATACATGCGCATACAGTTGGTTGGCATGGTGACCATGAGTTCGATGGCGGTGGCTCGGAGCATTATGCAGGCATCGGGTGACACAAAGACTCCGATGAAAATAAGCATCGGCAGTAGACTTTTTCATGTGACCCTTTGTCCCTTCCTCGTCTTTGGTTGGTGGATATTTCCCCGCCTGGGTGTCAGTGGAGCAGCTCTGAGCAATGTCATTGCCCAGGCTCTGGCCGGGGCTCTTGGGCTGTGGATTCTCTTTAGCGGGCGGACTCGACTGTCGGTGACATTGAGAAACCTCCGTTTTGATGGGAACATCGTCTGGCGTACGGTGAAGATTGGCCTTCCTGCCTCGATAACGAATATCGAAAGAAGCTTTTCCCAACTGGTGCTGGTATGGTTTGTTATCCCATTTGGCACTTTGGCAGTGGCAGCTCATTCTCTGGCTCAAAGGATAGACCAGTTTGTGCAAATGCCTTGTGCAGGATTAGGCACGTCTGCTGGCATACTGGCGGGGCAAAACCTGGGTGCTGACCAGCCAGAGCGATCTGCCAGAACAGGCTGGCTAGCCGCAGGCTTGTCTACATGTTTTACGGTCATCTGTTCAGTGATAATATGGTTTTGGGCTGAGAATCTAGTTAGTATTTTCAATACCGAGCCTAGTCTGCTGGAGATAGCTGGCACCTTCCTCAGGATACAAATAGCAGGTTACGTGGTGTGGGGTATGGTCATAGCATTGAGCATGTCTCTGAACGGGCTTGGTGACACCGTAATAACAATGCTGACTAACCTGTCAACTATGTGGGGGGTGTCGATAACACTAGCCTACTTCCTACCGCGGGTTACTGGTCTTGGTGTTTATGGAGTTAGATGGGCAATGGTGGCTGGCATAGCTATGCGGGCGATTATCTACCCAGTATATTTCCGTCTGGGGAGATGGAAGCGCAAGAAGATATAGTTCGGCATTAGAGCAGGTGGGAGATTGGTGGTAAAAACAAAGCAACCAGAGAGGGCTGGCATATTGACAGGTCGCCTTTGAGGAGTGAGGTTAGCCAGATAAAACTCAGGGGGTGGAGTTAAAGTGTGTGGTTAGAGCCTCTTCGGGTAGCATATTGCCCAGGATTTTCTCTAGTGCCATAGTATGGCTGCAGGTCTCCCAGCTTGAGAAGAAGTGGCAGGAGCAGTGCCACTTGCCATCATGGTAACTGATATCGTAGTTATCATTCTCCCCGCGGAATTTCACTGAAAGCTCGTAGAAGGTAACCCGGTCTTTCTCTTGAGCATAGAGTTTGGCTTTCTCTATTTTCCCAATCAAGCTTGACTGCATAAACATACCTCCTAAATCAAAAAGGCACTGATTCCTTACTCTCAGTGCTCTTTTCTCGTGCCACTCTTAACAATAGCTGCTAGATGCATGTTATCTATTTCCCATCAGACTGTCCTCATTAATTTAATTCTACTCCTTTTTTGCTGATAAGTCTAGGGGAGTCAGGGTGGAATTGGTGGGAAATTTAAAATTGTTTTAGTTTGGCTATTACGGTAAAATGTGCGGGAAAGGTGAAAGGAGAAGTAAGCGGTGAAGGCGCTACTGCAGCGGGTTACTGGAGCCTCGGTTAGTGTTGCTGGTGAGCAGGTGGGCAGGATTGGCCGGGGGCTGGTGGTTTTTGTGGGGGTGGCTAATGGTGATACAGAAAAGGATGTGCATTATCTGGTGCAAAAGATAGCCGGCCTGCGCATTTTTGCTGATGAAGAGGGCAGGTTTAATCTTTCGGCTCTGGATATCGAAGGTGAGCTGTTATTGGTGAGCCAATTTACCCTCCTGGCTGATACCAGAAAGGGTCGTCGTCCCAGTTTTGTTGAGGCAGCACCGCCGGCTCAGGCTGAAGCGTTGTTTGAGCAGTTTATAGAGCAGGCTCGCGCTACCGGCTTAAAGGTGGAGACCGGGCGCTTTCAACAATATATGCAGGTAGAAATCCATAATGATGGTCCGGTAACCATAATGCTGGATAGCAGAGAGAAATTTTAGAAATCAGTGGCTATCGAAATTAATGAATAACTGCAAGGACTTGCAAAATCATCAGGATTTCGGTATAGTTTAATCAGTCTATTGAATTAGGTGAAGTCAAGTGGAACGGTCCCGGGATATAGCTGGTAAATTAAGCAGGCAAGGGTACAGGCTGACCCCTCAGCGAGTGATGATACTGGATGCTATTGAAAATAGCGATAATCATATCAGTGCTGAGGAAATCTATTCGCAGGTTGTAGCCACATACCCCAAGATTAACATATCAACTGTCTATCGCACCCTGGAATTGCTCAAGCAGCTTGGGCTGATATATGAGATAGACCTGGGAGAAGGTCGTATTGGTTATCACCCTGAAAGCAGGGGGCATCATCATCACCTGATTTGTCGAAATTGTGGTGCAGTAATTGATGTTGGCGAATCGGTGCTATTTCCCATTCAGGCTATTTTGCTTCAGGCGTTCGAATTCAGAGCTGACTTGAGGCATCTGGCTATTTTTGGTCTCTGTAAGAATTGCCAGAAATGATTTTTTAGGCAGTTATTGCATCTTATTGCAATAACAATTTTTTGTAATAATACTGGGAGGTGTTATGGCTAACGAGGAAAGAGCTAAACTCAGGACCTTGCTAAATTACTGGATAGAGCATAATAAAGAACACGGCCAGGAATTTAGAGAGTGGGCGGATAAGGTAAAAGGAGTTGGCGAAGCTGAAGTCGCTGAAGAGATGCTGCAAGCAGTCCAGGAAATGGATAAAGCAAGTGAACGCTTATTACAAGCCTTAAAACTATTGGAGAAAAAGGAGCTTTAAAAAGATGTGTCTATCAAAGGCGTATGTTGAGAAGAATGGTGATAGGGAGCTTCTGATGGAAGAAATTGCCTCAGTGGAAATTGAGGATAACAAGCTCCTGTTTAAGACACTCTTCGGAGAGCAGAAAGAAGTGGAGGCAAAAGTTAGACAAATTGATTTTATGACCCACAGCATCTTCTTGGATAATCTAAAATAGGAAGATGTTTCATCCAAAGACAGGTGACTTAACTAACTGGGACAAAAGATTCTAGGGTGCTATTGCAAATACAACGGATTGAATTTTTATTAAAGGGGAGACTTTTTTGAAAAAATATAGCGTTTTCGTTATCACCATTATAGTTTTCAGTCTTGTTATCTTGTCGATACTGAGTGGTTGTACGCCGGAGGAAACGTCCCAGCTCAAGGTAGTTACCAGCACGTCCATGATGGCTCAAATAGTGGAGATAATCGGGGGTGATATGGTTGATGTGGTCAATATCCTTCCGCCGACACAATGTCCGGGACACTATGACGTCAAACCCGGTGATATTCAGAAGCTGGCTGGCGCTGAGCTTTTTCTCCTGCATGGCTGGCAGGGGGAGACGTTTGCTCACGAAATAATCGATTCAGCCAATAATCCTGACCTCACCGTAGTCACGATTGCTGTCAAAGGTAAATTCATGACGCCACCGCCGCAATTGGAAGCGACCCAGACGCTTACCAGTGACTACTGGATGACACCGCCGGTGCAGCTAGAGGCAACCGAGATGATTACCGACGCCTTGTGTCAGGTAGATGCTGAAAACAGTGCTGACTACCAAAAGTTGGCGGCGGGATATAAAGACAGGATTGTGGCTAAGGAAGCTGAGATAAAAGCCAAGCTCGCTGATAAAAACCTTGTCAACATTAATGTGTTATGTGCTCAGATGCAAGTTGGATTTGTCCAGTGGACGGGTCTCAATATTATTGCCACCTATGGCAGACCTGACTCACTTACTCCACAGGTAGTGAAGGAACTGGTAGATGCGGGTAGAGAGGAAAGCGTGACCTTGATTATGGATAACCTCCAGAGCGGTCAGGATGCCGGAGCTGGGATAGCTGAGGAACTGGGCTGCAAGAGGATAATACTTACCAACTTCCCTGGTGGGTTTGATGACACCGAGACTTGGGAGAAAACAATTGACTATAATATTGAGCGGATACTGGAGGCAATAGCTGAGTAGAAGGAGAGTCTGAGAGTAGTGAAGCCTCTATTCCCGCAGGGCGTTAAAGAGGGACGAAGTCCTTCTTTAACAATCTTCCCTAGGAGAAGGGGCAATAATATGGGGACTACCGTGATAAATATTGAGAATGCCGTGGTTTCCTACCGGGAGGATGTTGCTCTTCGGGGTGTATCGTTTAAGGTAGAGTCTGGAGAGTTTGTTGGTATCATTGGGCCTAACGGCGCTGGTAAGACCACACTCCTCACTGTAGTCAATGGCTTGGGCAAACTGCTTAGCGGTCGAGTGCGGGTCCTGGGAAACTCTCTTACTCCCGGCAATGGCCGTTCACTGAGAAAGAAGGTTGGCTATGTGGCTCAGGTCGAGAATATTGACCCGCGGATGCCGATGCATGTCCGTGAAGTGGTGATGATAGGTCGCTATGGAGTCTTGGGTTTGTTCCGGAAGCCGGGTAAGCACGACTGGGAAATCGTTGACGAGATGCTGGAGCTAGTGGGTATGACTCATCTTGCCCAGCGACCAATCGGTCACCTGTCCGGTGGGGAGCAACAACGGGTGGCTATAGCCAGGTGTCTGGCGCAGGAGCCGGAGTTGTTCCTGCTTGATGAGCCGACTGCCTCGCTGGACTGGAAGGCACAAACAGAGATACTGGAGCTGGTGAAACAGATTCATGATTCCCGAAAACTCACCACTCTGTTTGTAACCCACGACCTGGATGCCCTTCCCCATACCTGTGACCGCGTGGTACTGATGAAGGACGGGTTGATTATTGGTGATGGTACTCCCGACAAGCTCATCTCTACGGAAAGCCTCAGCCTCCTCTACAGTATACCGGCATCGGTAGTTGAGGAACGGCAGCCCCATATGCACGTCAAGGAGTCTTAGGCTTGGATTTATCTATCTTTGGCTATCAGTTCATGCAGAATGCCATCATTTCTACCTTCCTTGGCGGTGTTGCCTGCGCTACTATAGGTGTTTTCGTGGTATTGATGCATATGCCCTTTATTGGAGTGGCTATGTCACACGCTGCCTTTGCCGGGGCGCTGCTCGGGTTGTGGCTAGGTTTTAACCCTCTGATAGGTGCTTTTGCTCTCAGTCTGCTAGCGGCAGCTATTATTGGTCCCCTTGCTGACCGTGGGGAATTAAGTCCGGAGACCTCGCTGGGGGTCATATTTTCTCTTATGCTTGGCATTGCCTTCCTCTTCATGGGACTGATGCCGGGCACCAAATCGGGAGCCCTTGAGCTGCTATGGGGCAGCATTCTCACCAATACCAGAAGTGATATAATCTTGCTGGCAGTAGTAGCTGCTGTTGTGCTGGGTCTGGTATTTATCTTCTATAAGGAAATCCAGGCTACTGTTTTCCACCGCGGCATAGCTCTATCTGTGGGTTTACCAGCCACGCTGATTTTATATGGTATCCTGTTCTTAACTGGTGCCACAATTACTGCAAGCCTGCGTTCTATCGGTGGGCTGCTTATCTTCAGTCTGATTCTGAATCCGGCAGCCGCTGCTTATCAGCTTACCTACAGCATGAAGCGGATGTTCCTGCTGTCGGCGGCTTTTGGCGTTCTCTCTGGCTGGGTGGGTCTGCTGTTTTCTTATCTTTTCAACATTCCCAGTGGTGCCACCATAGTGGTTACTTCGTCGGTAATCTTTATGGTAGCCGCCATTTTCTCCCCCAAGAGGAAGGTAAAGGGCTGGCAGCAAAAACCCGTCACAGAGGAGGAGATTGTTTATTAACCTTAGAGGAATAGTATAGAAAGATGCTCAGGGCATATTTCAACGAGAGGGCAGCCATCTGGGATGAAAACGTATGTCCGTGGCTGGATTTAACGAAATACAAGTAGAAGATAACAGCGACAGTTATCTGGCTATTGCTGAGAAGCCTGAATAGTGAAGGTTCAAGGGAGTTTGAGTGTCTGCGGCTCAAGCTCAATGCTGATGTCCAGGGCTTTGGGGGAGTGGGTGAGAGCACCGATAGAGATAATATCAACCCCGGTCATAGCGGCCGCGCGAACATTTTCTAGGGTGATGCCCCCTGAAGCTTCAGTCTTAATTCCGCTCGGAAGCGAGCTAACGACACGGCGCATTTCGTCGGGGCTCATATTATCCAGCATAATTATGTCAACCCCGGTCTTAGCTGCTTCCAGGGCTTCTTGAGCAGTGGTGACTTCTACCTCGACCGTTAAGCCCTGGGGGGCATTCTGTTTAGCCTTGGCTAAAATATCCGTCAGACTCATACCTTGAGCACGCAGTGCTGCCAGATGGTTGTCCTTAATCAGGACAGCATCACCTAGGTTAAGGCGGTGGTTTTGTCCGCCACCCATACGCACGGCATACTTTTCCAGTAGCCTGAGTCCGGGGGTGGTCTTGCGAGTATCAACAATCTTGGCAGTGCAGCCCTGTGTTTCGGCTACATATTGAGCAGTTTGTGAAGCAATGCCGCTAAGCCTCTGCAGGAAATTGAGTGCCACCCTCTCGGCTTTGAGAATGCTGATTACCCTGCCAGAAACGGTGGCTAGTATGTCTCCCGGTTTTATCTTTGCTCCATCTTTAATAAACAGTTCAACTTCGAGCGATGAATCGACCCTCAGGAATACCTTCTTAGCTACCTCCCCGCCAGCCAGTATCCCCTCGGCTTTAACCAGCACGGATGCCCTGCCCTGAAGTTCGGGGGGTATCAGTGCCTCACTGGTCACGTCACCACTACTTAAGTCCTCAGCTAGGGCAAGGTCTATGATGGTATTAACCTGTTCTTTTGATAGCTCAACTTTACTCACTTGCTTAACCTATTAGTCTCGTTGTATCTCGAGTGTCTCCTTCTCTCTTGAGTATGCCACCTTTGGTCACCCTTACTTTGGTTCCTGATTCAACTATTAGAACTACGCTGTCCTCGTCAATTCTGTCAACCTGCCCGTACATTCCGCCTGCCGTAATTACCGTATCTCCCTTCTGCAGTTCAATCACCAATGTGTCATGTTGCTTCTCCCGCTGGCGTAGTGGTCTAATCAGGACGAAATAGAACATTGCCACAAATGCCACCGCAATGAGAATCAAATACCAATAACCAGTCATTTCCCCTCCTTATTTTAGTTCGTGCCACTCCAGTCAATCTTGCCTTGCAGTGACCAGGGACTCGTTTTCTCAATTTTAATATTTACCAGTTGCCCCAGATGGTCACCGTTATCACTGAAGAATACCAGTTTACCACTTCTAGTCCGACCCTGCCACTTGCCCTTCTTCCTTCCTTCAACCAGAATTTCAACTGTCTTACCCAGTAGGCGGGCATTAATTTCGGCGGCGATGCCTTCCTGTAGTTGCTCAACCATGTTTAAGCGCCTCTTTTTCTCGGCGGCCGGGATGTTATCCTCAAGCTCCCTGGAGGCAATGGTCCCCGGTCTCGGGGAATAGGCAGCCACATGGACAGTGTCAAACCTTAGCTCGGCTAGCAAGTTAAATGTCTCTAGGAATTGCTCCTTACTTTCTGAGGGAAAGCCGACAATGACATCGGTGCTGAGGGCCGCCCCGGGTATCTTACTGCGTGTTTCGGCGATAAGGCGGCGGTAGTGCTCTACGGTATAGCCCCGTCTCATCAGTTTCAGGATGTCATTGTCACCTGACTGGACAGGGAGACAGATTAGCTCACAGACCTTATCCAGAGAGGCTACTGCTTCGATGAGCTTGGGGCTCATGTCTTTGGGGTGGTTGGTCAGGAAACGCAGGCGAGCCAGTCCATTTATATTATTTAGCTCGTTAAGCAGGTCAGCCAGATCCGGTTTGTCAGGCAGGTCGTGCCCGTAGGAATCCACATTTTGCCCCAGCAGGGTAACCTCTTTGGCGCCGCTGCGCACCAGCTCTCTAACCTCGTTGCTTATTTCGGCTACCGGCCGGCTCCTTTCCCGGCCACGGCGGTAGGGAACAATACAATAGGAGCAAAAGTTATCACAGCCCTGAATGATAGAGACATAGACGCCGGGCGGGAGGTGTTGGGGCAATACTTGACTCCATTCGGCTTTTCCCAGCCACTGTGGGTGGTCTCCGGGTTTAAAAAAGTAGTCAACATGGGGGAAGTTCTTCTTAAGCCGGTCGGTATCAGAATTTATCAGACAGCCGGTCAGGGCAAGGGTTAGACCCGGGCGTGCCTTTTTTAGTGGTTTAAGGGCATTGAGCTTGTTAATGACGCGGTTTTCTGCACTCTGGCGCACCACACAGCTATTGAGCACGATAATATCAGCTTCCTCGGCAGTTGTTGTAGGCTGGTAGCCCTGTTGCTCAAAGAAGCCGCCGAGCCTCTCCGATTCAGCCTTGTTCATCTGACAACCGATAGTCCAGATATAATACTGTGGCATT
>CAYNFT010000021.1:0-26435 GCA_964396535.1 uncultured Dehalococcoidales bacterium
TTTGGCGAGATATAGATTGGGTATTGTGCTTGGTTGAGAGATTAAACTGGTAACAAGTATAGTGAATATTACACCTGCAACGCCAAGCACTATCCCTGCTTTGACGCTGAGTCCATCAAGTTGCTCAAATTGAAAGTCAAGTTTCCTTCTTACTTCGTCTAGAACTATATCAATGCTTGGTAATTCTTCTTTGATGTCAGATTCTCTTTCTTCATTTGGTACTACCTGCTCTGGATGCCGTCTTCTTAATTCAAATAATCGCCTAAAATACATAAAGGGTATTAACAAGAACAAAACGAAACCATAGAAGAATGCTAAATATACAACCCACGAAGGTGGAGAAAGTGAAATAACTGCTCCTACTCCCTTAATAAAACCTATCGTATAAACAATCCAAAAGACCACAAAACCAGGATAGTAAGCTCTTTCATTGATAAACTTTTCAATCCTTTCGTACCAATCGTCCCTAAATGCTCCTATCATAAAGAACATAGACAACCCTATTGCGATGACTCCCATAATCCAATAACCCAAGTTAGGCATGGTAACAATTGGCACATGGTACGTCCTATCGAAACTGACACTCCAGCCACTATCGGCTGGTTTGTATGCAAGCAATATTAATGCAAATGAAAAGAGCAGGACACTCCAAGAAACTAAACGTTTCGGCATTAGACAACTACCTCTGGCAGGATTGTATTCCCTTGTATGGACTTATGTCAATATAAGACTGTCCCGTGTGGTATAATATGCTCAAAATGAAAATTGGTAGGTAAATGAAGGACTTTGGCGAAATGACAAAATACTGTGCAATTTGTGGATGTAAGATTCATCGTGAAGGTGACTATGCCAAACCCTCAATCAAAGGACGTTCTCATGCTACAAAACATCATTACGTGGCAGAACGGTTTTTTGGTCGTTCATCAAATCGGAAGGGAGAGCTAAGAGAACGCATCTTTCGAAAAGACCCCTGGAATCTAGAAGGTCAAACGGAAGAATTCTGCTATGAATGTCATGAGGAACTTCTCCATAATCCAGTGTTTCTGCGTGCAGATGTCGAGAAATTTGCTGAATTAGTCAAACTAAGGAAATTGAGTGAGACGGAGAAGAGCACGAGTAAGGACAAATTGGCTGGTCGCATTAAGCTACTCCACGAAATCCTAGAGCAAGGGATTCAAAGGCTATTAGAAATTGAAAGGCACAAAAGAGCTTAATCTTGAAGTATAGTGGTGCGTGCGTTTTCCCCTTGTCCCACCCCCTCTTCAAATAAGGCAGTAGTATATTCAATGACAGTTAAGAGTCAAGTTCTTCCAGGGTAATTTCTGCTTGCCAATTATTCAACAGACTCACAATTACTAATAGAGGCACAAATCCAAGTGACCTCACTTCTTTATAGTCTTCTGGAATCTTACCTTTCATAGAACCTCGTAGGTCGTGACGGCTCTTACCTTGACGCTTGACTTTCACTTCAATTAAATATATTGTTTTTCGCTTTTTATTGATGTCCCTACGTCTTGTACCTACGAAGTCCCATCTCCTAGTCCCCTTTTCATGCAAATTGGTTAGATACGATGATTGTTCCTTTGTTAGCCACCTATGTTCAAGAAAGCGGTCAAAAGAAGTCTTTACTTTTTCAGATAGTGTCTTACTGATAAACCAAGGGCGTCCCAAGCCGAAGCTAACCGCAGTAATTCCCTCTTTATACAAATACTGCCAAGCGATAGTCTCGCCGACAGCTCCTACCAAGCCTGTATCTTTGGTATTGAGTAAATCTATCATCACATCAATAATATCACCTTACGCTGAAATGTTCACTCTCAATCCTAATTCAGTAAGTGCGGGTGCTCCCCACTTTTCCTATTTGTCCTTATGCTCCAGTCTTTAGGCAAATAACCAATACAGCTATTACCCCACGTTATAGCTTAACGTTCTTGCTTAACAGAGTAGAACAGTAACGTTGTTCACCTGTTCTCAGCAAATTTCAAACTTCACTCGGTGCTTACTTTGCTTAATGTCCTAGATAATTAAGATTTGAAAAATAACCAAATTTGACACGCTCAAAAAACGGTCATTTTTTCTCTCAGGCAAAAAATTAGCGGGTGTTCTTTGTTACCTATGGTTTACTACCCCTTTTATTTGTTAGCTTTGAAAAGGCAAAAAGAAAACCCCTCAGTTTTTGATTCTAGGCACTGTTCTAAGGGGTTTGCTGTTCAGTCTACGCTTGGCGTACCTTTAGTGGGTGGGCTAGTTCACTATATCAGAATAGAGCTTCAAGCTATCTTCAAACTGTACTGACCTGGTATAACGTTCTACCATTTGTATTGATTCCCAACGTCCTAGCCTCATAATATGCAAAGAGTCCACCCCACGTTTAGCAAGAATGCTGGCGAAGGTTCTACGGAAAGTATGAGGATTACAAGGTAAGCCTGTCTTTTTGGAGAGTCTTTTTAGCATTATAGAAATACCACGAAATTTCAAGTCCCACAAATTATTGCCGTTATGGGTGCTCAACCACTGTTTCAATAGGTCTTCAGTTCTTTTGCCGAATGGTGCTAGTCCTTCCTTGTTACCTTTGCATCTAACTTTAATGAGACGATTCTGCCAGTCTATGTTTTGTAGTTTGATATTGGTTAGTTCTGATAGTCTAAGTCCTGAATCAGCAAATAGCGAGATAATAGCTTTATCCCGCACGCAGGATGCCTGTTCAATTAGATAGTTGACCTGTTGCGGGGTGAAGCTTGGCAGTATCTTTCTATCTACCTTTGGAGCATCAACATCAAGAATAGGATTATCTTGAATATTTAGATGGTAACCAGACTTGCGAGAGTATAACCAGTTGTAGAAAGTTCTCAACACTCTGTAATAAGCGTGCTTGCCACCAGCAGAACATTCGAGAGACTTCAAGTATATAGCAATATCATGACAGGATACATTAAAGCCGACTACTTTGATAGCACGTTTTAGATAAGACCTGTAGTATTTTATGCTGAGGGGACTGAGACCTTCTCGGCGGGATTCTATGAATTGTTCTATTAGTTTTTGTGTGTGCGGAGCTTGCTTATGAGTCCTCTGCTCTACCACTGAGCTACGCTGCCAGTAGGCGGAATATAGCATAATTTGAATTAGTCTGTCAATCTTGAGTGGTTATTTCCAGGGTCGTTTATAAGGGAAAGTGTGAGGGGTTGACGCAGCCTACTAAGGTCGATTAAATAATCTTCCCTCCATTTCAGCTTTATGGTAAGATAAGTCCTCTGCTAGAATTCAAGCGATTTTCTCTATTTGGTCAGGCTGTAGCGAAGCCAAGCGAGAGGAGGTGATATCTTTCAATAGAATTACGATTTAACGCAACATCACGAATTCTCAGAAATCGTAAAAGGAGACTTATTATGGCTGTTGATTATGCAAAGGAAGGCAGAATTGCCATCTTTACCATCAATCGTCCTGAAGCAATGAATGCACTAAATGCTCAAGTGTATCAGGAACTAAATGATGCGATGATAGAATTCCGGGATGACCCTGAGTTGTGGGTTGGCATTATTACCGGGGCTGGCGACAAAGCCTTTTCCGCTGGCCTTGATATAAAGGGTTTCAACTCCGGCCCGGTTGGGCGGGCAACTGAACCGGTGAGCGCTGACCAAATATGGAAGCCGTTTATTGCTGCCATCCATGGCTATTGTCTCGGAGGTGGTCTGGAACTGGCTTTGACTTGCGATTTAAGAATAGCCGCTGAGGATTCTCAACTGGGTCTACCAGAGGTAACCATAGGTTCTATGCCTGGCGGAGGCAGCACTCAAAGATTGCCTAGATTTATCCCCCGGGCTAAAGCGGCCGAGTTACTACTTACGGGACAACGTATAGATGCCCAAGAGGCGTATCGTATAGGTCTAGTAAATAAGGTTGTACCACTGGACCATTTGATGCCTGCCGCCAAGGATTTAGCCGAAATTATCTGCCAGGCGGGGCCTCTGGGGGTTAGAGCAACCAAGGAGGCTCTGATTAAGGGTTACAACGTGCCCTTAGAGGAAGGCTTAGCGTTGGAAAGGGAATTGAGTAGACTTATCAGAAGTAGCGAGGACTACATAGAGGGAACTAACGCTTTCAGAGAGAAGAGACAGCCTACTTTTAGAGCGAAATAACTTAATATTAATGAAAAGAAGCAGAGCGACTCATTGTGCTTTCTTGACTCTAACAATAACCTTGTGTCAGGCTGGTTCCATCTCTAGCCAAAATACTATAAAATATGTAGAATTACCTTGAGTATATAAACCTGGCTGTCATCTGGTAGTAACTGTGGTAGAATGTAGAGTATAGTAGACTCCATTGATAAACGAACTCTATTGGGAAGGGTAATCTATCATGACCACTTCTCGGGAAAAGAAAGGAGGACAGGCGCTTAATCTTAATATTGAGTCAGTTACCTGGGGTGACCTAACCTGGGTCAATATTGAGCAACCGACAGAGCGGGAGATAGAGTATCTATCTCAAAAATACCCTTTTCATCCCCTGGATTTAGATGACTGCCTGAGCCGGATACAGCGGCCCAAGATAGATGAATATAAAGACTATCTGTTTCTGGTCTTCCACTTCCCGGTATTCAATCCAGAGGCGCGGGTAACTACCCCCAGTCAGGTGTCAGTCTTTATTGGCGAAAACTACCTGATTACTTTACATAAGGGTGATTTAAAACCCCTTGTAAAGCTATTCAGGGATTGTCAGATTAATGAAGAAACACGGCAAGAGAGTTTCAGTTATGGCTCAGGTTATTTACTCTACCGTGTGATTGACAGGCTGGTTGACTACTGTTTTCCGATATTGAGTAAGATTGGTGATAATATTGAGAAGGTTGAGGAAAACATTTTCTCCTCTGGAATGCCAAGGGCAATAAGGGAAATCTCGATACTTCGGCGTGATGTCATTTCCTTTCGCCGTATCATCTGGCCGATGCGAGCCGTTATCAGCAGTCTGGGAGCTAAGGTTCGCCGCTTTACCACGACGGATTTGTCCGTTTACTTCGGCGATATGGCTGACCATACAGATAGGATATGGGATGGCCTGGATGAATATAAGGAGATAATTGAGGGGTTAAATGACACCCATGATTCTGTGGCTACAAATCGCACCAATGAAGTGATACGAATGTTAACCATCATTGCTACCATCCTTTTGCCTATTACGGTAGTCGCCAGCATCTTTGGAATGAATATCCCTCTGGGACCTTTCGGTATCGACGGCTCTCCTTATTCTCCTCTCTACGTAGCACTTATATGTCTGGCTATTATTGGCAGTATGCTCTACTTCTTCCGGCGTCATCACTGGATTTAATAATTACCCGTTATAACCAGCCAGAGGCTTTGGTTCAATAAGCAATGAATGTTTCGCACCGATTTGTTATTGTTACCGCTATCTTCGTTACCTGTCTTATCACCGCCAATATCATTGCGGTAAAGGTAATAAGCTTTGGCTCTATTATTTTGCCTGCTGCCATATTTATTTTTCCTTTAAGCTATATCTTTGGTGATGTCCTCACTGAAGTCTACGGTTACCGCTGGGCAAGAAGAGTAATCTGGCTTGGTTTTATCTGTAACCTCATTTTTGTTGTCTTTGCCTGGGTAGGGCAAAAGCTGCCACCGGCTCTCTTCTGGGAAGGGCAAGAAGCTTATGAAAGTATTCTGGGCTACACGCCGAGATTACTCGTTGCCTCGTTCTGTGGTTATATTGTCGGTGAGTTCGCCAATTCTTTTATCCTGGCAAAGATGAAGATTCTGACTCGTGGCCGTTGGTTATGGAGTCGAACTATCGGCTCCACGGTAGTTGGGCAGGGACTGGATACTTCAATATTTATTATCCTTGCCTATATTGGTACACCCACGTTTGTCCCTATAATGATTCTGCATCACTGGCTGGCAAAGACTGCTATCGAAACCGTGGCTACTCCCTTAACCTACGCCGTGGTGAACTACCTGAAGAAAAAAGAGGCGATTGATGCTTATGACTATGAAACGAATTTTTCTCCCTTCTCTATAGAGACAGGCTGAGTTTTTTGGAGGGTTAGCAAGAAGATGAATATCAGGCTCTTGGGGGCGCACAACTGCGAATCGCAACACACCAGGTTTGCCACCCTGTTAATCGATGGTACTCTGGTTCTGGATGCTGGCGGACTCACCTCTAGCCTATCTCTCCCGGCTCAACAAAAACTCAAGGCAATTCTGCTCACCCACCAGCACTATGACCATATCAGAGATATTCCGGCTCTTGCCATGAATCTGTACCTTTCGGGTGCGACCATAAATATCTATTCTACCTTACCCGTGTATGATGTACTTAGTGACCACCTGTTTGATGGCAAGCTTTATCCGAATTTCTTAGAGCTCCCCCAGGAAAATCCAACCATCGATTTCACCGTGATTGAACCGCTCAAGACCAAGCAAATCGAAGGTTATAATATTCTGGCTGTTCCGGTAAACCATTCCGTTCCCACCGTTGGCTACCAGATTACCTCTCCTGACGGTAAAGTCCTGTTCTATACCGCGGATACTGGCCCAGGCTTAACTGATTGCTGGATGCAGGTATCACCACAAATGCTTATTACTGAACTTACTAACTCAAACAGGTTTGAGGAATCTTGCCGGGAGTCGGGGCATCTCGCTCCTGCTCTGCTCAAGCAAGAGCTAATTATTTTCCGGGAGTTGAAAGGCTATCTGCCGGAGGTGGTCACCGTTCATATGAACCCGGGATTGGAGGAGGAGATAAAGGCAGAAATAGCCGTTGTGGCTGAGGAGCTGAATAGTCCGATTATCCTGGGTTATGAAGGGATGGAGCTTAACCTGTAAAGAATAGGCTATTGGTGAGTTTAAGAGGGGTAAAGCTTATCTAGCAATAGGGAGTTAAAGAGGGACGAAGTCCCTCTTATATGAAATTCCCCTTCCCCTTATCAAGGGGAAGGGGATTAAGGGGATAGGGTTAATAAATAAAAGTGAAATTCATTGTTGACCATAATGTAGGCAAGCTAGCCAAGTGGCTGAGGATGATGGGGTATGATACCCTGTTCTTTACCGGTGATGACGACTGGCAGATGATAATTACTGCCCTGAATGAAGGCAGGGTGATACTAACCAGGGATACTCAGATTATGAGAAGGGGAGTAATAGCCAGTGGGAGGTTAAAGGCCATTCTCATCCAGAGTGATAAACCTGAACAGCAAATGCAACAGGTAGTAGAGACCCTGAACCTGGATTGCGAATCCAATTTGTTCACTATCTGTCTGGAGTGTAATCAGCCCCTCGAAGAAAGGACCAGGCAGCAGGTGAAGGAACGCGTGCCCCCCTATGTTTTCCAAACTCAAGACCAGTATGTGGAGTGCCCTTCATGCCATCGAATCTACTGGAAGGGGACGCACTGGCAGGCGATGACCAAAAAACTGGAGAAGCTCAGGCAGGACTGACCACAGAGGTTATTTATTGACCTTACATACACTCCCTTGACCATAGCTCAGGTTATTGCTACACTTCAAAATAAAAGTTACGTTGCAGGTTTTGGTGTGAAAATTGTAACTGCTGACCAGATGAGGCAAATAGACCAGGAGTGTGACAGGATTGGCCTGCCTCCCAGCGGGCTGATGGAAAATGCCGGCAAAGCCGTGGCTGAAGAGGTCAGGCGAATCTTGGGTACTGCTGAACAGCAGCACATCCTTATGATAATCGGTCCCGGTAATAATGGTGGGGATGGACTGGTAGCAGCTCGCTACCTTCATGACTGGGGAGCAAATGTCAGTCTCTATCTTTTTGGTCGGCGACCACCAGAGGATTCGAACCTTGAACTGGTTCGGGAACGTGATATAACCTGTGTTGAAGTGACTCAAGAGGAAAGCCTGGACGGGCTTGATGACAGTCTGTCATCAGCTACTGCCGTTATTGATGCTCTATTTGGCACCGGTAGCAATCGTCCCCTTGGTGGCACCTTTGCTCGAGCATTGGGGAAAGTGAGTCAAGCTAAAGAGGGACGACCCGGTCTCCGTATCATTGCTCTGGATTTACCATCAGGGCTCAATGCCGATAGCGGTGCTGTGGACCCTGCCTGTCTTTATGCCGATGATACTATTACCCTTGGCTTTCCCAAGGTGGGCCTGTTTAGCCCTCCTGGGCCAGAAAGGGCTGGCAGGATAACTATAGCTGATATTGGTATACCCTCATATATGGCAGAAGAAGTACCTGTTGAACTTATTACTGCTGACTGGACTAGGTCGGTTCTCCCCAAACGTCCCTTAGGGGCTAACAAAGGGACGTTTGGTAGGGTTCTTGTTGTTGCCGGCTCAATCAATTATATTGGTGCTGCTTATTTAGCCTGTAGTGGTGCCATAAGAGTCGGGGCAGGATTGGTGACACTGGCTACAGCGACCAGCTTACAGCCTATTCTAGCCTCAAAACTAACTGAGGTAACCTATCTGCCCTTGCCCGAATCCAGCCCGGGTATTGTTTCTCCACAGGCAGCCAGGCTGATACACCAGGAAATCGACAGCTATGATGTCCTGCTATTGGGCTGTGGGCTGGGGCAGAGCGAATCGGTTATAAGCTTCATTAAATCCGTACTTCTCGAAGAAAAAATGGCACTGCCAATCCTGGTTCTTGATGCTGATGCTCTTAATACCCTGGCTAATATCCCGCGCTGGTGGCAGCAGCTAGCCGATAATGCTACACTTACCCCACATCCCGGTGAAATGGCAAGACTGGCTGGCGTATCTGTAGAGGAGGTACAATCGGATAGGGTAGGGGTTGCTAAAAAGCTGGCTCTGGAATGGCATAAAACGATTGTCCTGAAGGGAGCTTATACTGTTATTGTTAACCCAGATGGTCAGCCCAGGATTAGCCCTATAGCTAACCCTGGACTGGCGTCAGCCGGGACCGGTGATGTCCTTACCGGGGTTATTGCCGGACTGGCGGCGCAGGGTCTAGCGCTTGCTGATGCTGCTGCCTGCGGTGTCTATCTCCATGGCCAAGCTGGTGAAGTGGTTAGGGAGAGGTTGGGTGATGCCGGTATGGTTGCCTCTGACCTTTTGCCGGTACTGCCGCTGGTTATTAAGAAACTAAAGGAAAATGCCTAGAGAATATAGTTAAACTTAAGGATAATAAAATCGGGAGAAAGGCTATGCTGTTAGCCGTTGATATTGGAAACACTAACGTCGCTTTAGGAGTCTTTGAAGGCGAGGAGCTTCGTGCCACCTGGCGGATGGCCACGAATGTTAGCCAGATGGCAGATGAGTATGCTGTCCTGCTGCTTAATCTGCTTCACTACCGGGGTATGGATATAACGGATATCAAGGATATAGCTATGTGCAGTACTGTCCCTTCCTTAACCCCGACTGTTATTGAACTGTGTCAAAGATATTTGAACATTTCGCCCTTTGTTGTTAGCGCTGGCGTCAAGACTGGAGTGCGTATCCGTATGGACAACCCCAGAGAGGTAGGAACTGACCGCATTGCGAATGCCGCCGCTGCCCACCACCTGTACAGCGGCCCAATGATTATAGTCGACGTAGGTACTGCCACTACTTTTGACATTGTATCTAAGGAAGGTGCCTTCATGGGAGGAGCTATTGCTACTGGTATTGCCACTGCGGCTGAGGCTCTATTCCAACGAACAGCAGCACTACCCAGAGTAGAACTGGTCGCTCCCAAGCAGGCTATTGGCACCAACACTATCGCTGCCATGCAGTCCGGAATTATCTTTGGTTATGTGGGGCTTATCGAAGGCATGGTAACTCGTATGCAGAAGGAACTCGGCGAGAAACCTACCGTGGTAGCCACTGGAGGCTACGCTTACCTCATGGCTAAAGAAACCAAACTAATTGATACGGTAAACCCTGATATAACACTAATTGGCCTAAGGCTCATCTACCAGATGAATAAAACCTAGCCTTTTATAAGGAGGCAAAGATGTTAACGGATAAGACTATAGTATTAGGTATAACCGGAGGGATAGCTGCCTATAAGGCGGCTGACCTTGCCAGTAAATTAACCCAGGCCGGGGCTAAGGTTGAGGTAGTTATGACCGAGTCGGCTACCAAATTCATCACTCCCTTAACCTTTCGTAGTCTAACCAACAGGCCGGTAGTAACCAGCATGTGGGAGCTTGCCTCTGAGTTCAGTATAGAGCATGTAGCTCTGGCTGATGCGGCTGATGTAGTGGTGATTGCTCCGGCCACAGCCAATATCATCGCCAAACTGGCTGCCGGTATTGCTGATGATATGCTTACTTGCACGGTGCTGGCTACCGAAGCGCCAGTGGTCGTGGCACCATCCATGGATGTTAATATGTTCCGTAACTCGATTACCCAAGAAAATTTGGCTAAACTCAGGGATAGAGGCTTCACTATTGTTGACCCGGAGTATGGTCGTTTGGCCTCGGGCAAAATGGGGCTGGGGCGTCTGGCTGAGGTCGAAAAAATAATTGACACCATAAAACTGGTACTGGGGGAGAGCGATGACTCTGGCCGGTAAACATGTTGTGGTTACCGCTGGCGGCACCAGGGAGGCTATCGACCCTGTGCGCTATATCGGCAATCGCTCTTCGGGTAAGATGGGTTACGCTGTGGCTGAAGCAGCTAGAGATAGAGGGGCTGAGGTCACCCTGATTACCGCTCCCTCTGCCCTGCCAGAGCCGGTAGGTATCAAAGTCATTCACATAGAAAGTGCCGTGCAGATGAAAGAAGCGGTGAGCAGGGCTACTGCTCAAGCAGATGTTCTGATTATGGCTGCCGCGGTTGCTGACTATCAGCCTAAGAGTATAGCCAAAGGAAAGATTAAGAAAGACGTTGTCGGTGGTGTCTTAACCCTCGAACTGATTAAGACACCGGATATACTGGCTGAGGTAACAGGCAACTTTCTCAGGGTTGGCTTTGCCGCTGAAAGCGAGAATCTGATAGCCAATGCCAGAGAGAAACTTGAGAAGAAGCAGTGTGACCTTTTTGTGGCTAACGATATTACCGCCGCCGACAGCGGCTTTAATGTCGATACAAACAAAGTAACCCTCGTCAGCAAAGACGGCAAAATAGAAGACCTGCCCCTGATGAGCAAGCGAGAAGTAGCTGATAAGATACTGGACAAGGTGGTGGGGATGTTAGGCAAGAGGTAAGTTGATTATATGGATGATTTAAAGAATAAACTTGAATATAGAAAGCGAAAAGCACCCTGTAAGGACTAACCCTTACGGCGTGCTTCACGAAATGATCCTGCATTTAATATAGCATGCTATATTAAATTTGTCAATAGCTAGTTGTTAACAGTAGTTGTTAGCAGATTAATTAGCAACGTTTCCTTGAGTTCCTTACAGGGGATTTAAGGAGAGGGGGATTAAGGGGGAGAGGTTAAACAAAAAAAAGGAAAGGTAAGTATGGCGGAAGCAACGAGAACAGAAGACGAAATGCCCAAGGCTTATGAGCCGGGTAAGATTGAGCAGAAGTGGTATCAATTCTGGCTGGAGAAGGAATATTTCAGGGCTGAGATAGACCCGGAGAAGAAGCCCTTTGTCATCATCTTACCCCTGCCCAATGTTACCGGTGAGCTCCATATAGGGCATGTCTTGGTCGTTACTCTGCAGGATATAATGACCCGCTGGCATCGGATGAAGGGTGAATCGGCGCTATGGTTGCCCGGAACTGACCACGCCGGCATCGCGGCGCAGGTGGTGGTGGAGCGATTGCTGGCTAAAGAGGGGCTGGACAGGCATCAGATGGGCAGGGAGAAGTTCACGGAGAGAATGTACCAGTGGGCAGATAAATGCCAGCAGACTATTACCGAGCAACACTACCGACTGGGTGCTTCCTGTGACTGGAGTCGAGAGTATTTTACTCTGGATGAAGGCCCCAGCCGGGCGGTGCGAACCGTGTTTGTCAACTTATATAATAAGGGTTTAATCTACAGAGGAGAAAGGATTATCAACTGGTGCCCTCGCTGTGCTACTGCCCTCTCCGACCTCGAAGTTGAGCACAAAGACGTGCAGGGTAACCTCTGGTATGTCCGCTACCCTCTATCAGAAGGTAATGGCTTCATTACTGTAGCTACCACAAGGCCTGAAACGATTCTTGGCGATACTGCTGTGGCGGTCAACCCCGAAGACAAGCGGTTCAAGACCATGGTTGGCAAAAACGTTATATTACCTGCCGTCAACCGGGAAATACCGATTATTGCTGATGAAGCTGTTGACCCTGCCTTTGGTACTGGCGCGGTGAAAATCACACCGGCTCACGACCCCGTGGACTTTGAGGTGGCTCAGCGACATGGATTACCGCTGATAAACATCTTGAATCTAGATGCTAGCATGAATGAAAATGCCGGACCCTATGCCGGACTTGACCGGTATGCCTGTCGTGAAACTATAGTGGCTGACCTAGAGAAAGACGGGCTTTTGGTAAAGATTGAGCCCTATGGGCACTCCGTGGGACACTGCGCCCGCTGCCGGACAGTTGTTGAACCAATAGCCAGTAAGCAGTGGTTTGTTAAAATTAAACCGCTGGCTGAACCAGCTATAGATGCCGTCGTCGACGGGCGTATCACCATTGTTCCCTCACACTTTGCCAAGGTCTATCTTAACTGGATGGAGAATATCCGGGACTGGTGCATCAGTCGCCAGCTGTGGTGGGGTCACCAGATACCGGTGTGGTACTGTCAGGATTGTGGTGAACTAACGGTAGCTGTTGATGAGCCTGAAACCTGCCAACACTGTGGCTCCGCCAATATAGAGCAGGACCCGGATATCCTTGATACCTGGTTCAGCTCAGCGCTGGTGACTCACTCTACACTGGGCTGGCCGGATGATACCGATGACCTGCGCTACTTCTACCCGACTACAGTAATGGAGACTGCCTATGACATCCTTTTCTTCTGGGTAGCCAGAATGATTATGATGGGTCTTGAGGATACTGGTGATATCCCTTTTCATACCGTTTACCTTCATGGTTTGATACGTGATGAGAGGGGGGTTAAGATGAGCAAGGTCAGGGGTAACGTGCTGAATCCCATTGGTACTTTAGAACAGTATGGCACTGATGCTCTGCGCTTCGCCGTAATCACCGGTACGTCGGCGGGGACTGACAGCAAGTTGAGCTCGGCTAAGCTGGAGGCCGGCCGCAACTTCGCCAACAAATTGTGGAATGCTACTCGTTTTGTACTCCGAAGCATAGACGGTGAAAAGACCAATACCGCAGTTCAGCGGGATTTGCTCCCGACCGAAGACCGCTGGATTCTCAGCCGGTTGAATCGTACTATAGCGAGCGTAACCAAATTGCTGGAAGACTTCCAGTTTGCCGAAGCTCAGAGACAAATTTACGAATTCCTCTGGAGTGAGTACTGCGACTGGTATATCGAGCTAGCCAAGATTCGCCTGCGCTCTGCTGAGGAAGCACCGTCGCCTATCCCGGTTCTAATTCATGTTCTGGAGACTTCACTTCGGCTGCTGCACCCCTATATGCCTTTCGTTACCGAAGAGCTATGGCAGAACCTCAAGCGCCGCCTACCTTCTGACTGGCAAGCGGGTGAATCGATAATGGTCGCTCCTTACCCTGAAGCTGATACTAAGGCAGTTGACGCTGAGGCAGAGCGAGTTATGGAGTCCGTAATAGAAATAATACGCTCCATACGTAATGCCCGGGCTCAGTATAATGTGGAGAATTCCAGGTGGATTCAGGCGCAAATCTATGGTGGCGAGCTTACATCGGCTATTACTCCCTATTCTCAGGCTATCGAGACCCTGGCCAGGGCAAGACCGGTTACTATCCTGGATACCAGAGAAGCGGGTCAGGCAGGTGAAAATACCCTGGCATTGGTACTGAAGGAGACCGAGGTAGTGATACCTATGGAAAGCATGGTTGACCTGGAAGCCGAGAAGAAACGGCTGGGGAAGGAGATAGAACAGAGTCAGGCTGAAGTCGCCCGCCTTGAAGCCAGACTCAAGGACAAAAACTTCCTGGATAAGGCGCCAGCCTCTGTCGTTGAGAAGGAACGCCAGAAGAGCCATGCTTTAACTGATAAGTTAGAAAGGCTGAGGCAACAACTCCTTAAATATTAGGCGGAGAAAAAACCGGCACTTGTGGTGAGGGTGCGGAAAGAGACAGGGCCGTTCTGTCTAGCAAGTTGGTTCGGAAGGAAATATATCGATAAATTCCAGCTCAAAGTCACGCTTATCTAGCCAGGAAAAGCTCTTGCTCTTCAACCAGTCCAGCGCCTTCTTGGTATCACTGGCTACTTTTGCCTTATCGCACTGCTTTAGCCGATGTTTGAACAGCCAGTAGGTAAACTCCTTTAGCTCGGCTGTGCTTATGGACTTGAGCTGCGGGTAATTCCTATCCCGTCTGAAGCGTCTGAGCAAGATGGTTCTGGTTGCACCGTATATTCGCCGGTAAACATCATTGGTGTTGTCCTTTTCTTCACAGTAGCCTGAAACCCATCTCTCCTTGCGTACCTCCTCTTCTACCGCCAGGATTAAAGCCTCCTCTACCGTAATGCCGTAGAAATAGTTGAGATATTGATGATACTTGGCACTGCCGATAAGCTCCTTGAATTTATCTGTGGGCAGGTTAAGCGGGGGCTTGCTGTAAAAAAGGAGGGCAGTCTTTTCGGTATCAGGCAGCAGACCATCAACCGCCTGGCACATGCGCTCAGCCAGTAGTAGCCAGTCGAAGGCTTCGTCAGCAATAAGGTAGCGATAGGCGCGCCCATCAAGGGTTTCCTCGGTAGTATCCCACAGCCCGATAGCCTCAAGCAGGGCGATATACCAGTGCTTGCCCTCGGCGATTGCCTGCTTCAGATGTCTTATTGCCTGGCTATCTTCCGTTGAGGTCAACTGAGAGTCTGGTGCCTCGTTATCTGGTCCGGTCATTTTTTAACCTCGGCGAGTTCAGCCTTGAGTTTTTCATAATACTCAAGGCGCCCGGTATTTACCAGCTCGGTAATCTTCTTGTTGATAGCCTCCCCCACCCCCGGGATTTCCTTCAGCCTGTCCTCCCTGACCAGTTGCTCCACCTCCACCGGCAGCTCCGCGATGGACTTGGCTACCTTCTCATAAGCCCTGATTTTAAAAATATTGTCCTTCCTGTACTTCAGCAGGTAAGCAATATCCGTAAAAACCGCCGCAATTTCAATGTTTTTCATTGGTTTTAATCTTTTCTCTTATCCAATCCCAGTCTGGACCGCCATCAAAGAAAGACTTAAAATTATCCTTCAGCCACTCATAATAGTCATTTTCCGTATACTGACAAAAAGCCTCAACCAGGTCATCTTTTGAGATATCCTCGGGGATTTCCCAGTCTCCCCCCTCAAACTCCCAATCCATAAACTCTTCAACAACCTGCCTGTTAAGCATTTTTAGACTCCTTAGCTTTATATCTGGTCTTCTTTTCTAAGAGTTGGGGTTGAGGAGCCAATTTTGTCTTTCTTTTGCTAGAAGGTATTTTGTATTCTGCTAGTTCCTTTTTGCCCATTTTAGCTTTCTTCCCTGTTCGCCCTGCTGTTAGAGGAAGTTCTTGGAGCATCTTAGCAGTTTTAAGCCTCTGCTCAGCTATTTGACAGTATTTCTGTGAAATATCAATGTGGATAAAATGTCGCCCTGTTTTTTGAGCTACTACCGCCACTGTTCCCGTTCCTCCAAACATATCAAGAACAACATTACCCTTGTAGGTGTAAAACTTTATAAGCCTGTATATTAATAGTTCTGGGAAGGGAGTAGGATGCCCTCTGCGCTGCGACTCTGGCGGAATATACCAGAAGCCATCTGAAAACCGCATAAACTCGTCATTTGTTATGTCTCTGTCTTTCTTATTACCATCCAGAGTCCAAGAATCTTTACAGAAAACTAAAACATATTCCCAAGAAGGCACAATATGAGGGTTTGATGGGCTCATCCAGCTTCCCCAAGCTGTTCTACGCCCCATAGTCTGTTTATACCAGATAATCTCGGTTCTCATTATCATACCTATTTCTCTAAGCTGGTTAGAAAAATCATGGTGAATAGGTCTAAAGTTCTTTATACTGGTTGGAGCAATGTTTAAGGCAAACCTTCCACCAGAAACCAAAACTCGGTTAGTCTCTATCCAGACCTTTTTCATCCAATCGAGATAGCTTTCATAGGCTAGACTATCATTATGGTTATCATAGTCTATACCCAAATTATATGGTGGTGAGGTTACTGCCAAGTGAACCGACTCATCTGGGATTTGAGCCATGGCTTCCAAGCAATCACCACAAATTATTTTGTCTAAGAAATCCATAAATCTACTCTAACTATTTTTATTTTAAGTAGCGATAGGCATTTTGACCGCGCAGAGGTAATATTTTCTTCCCAGTTCGTTGTCTTACTCTGCGCAAAGCTCTTTGCCAATCAAACGCTCCTTTTGACACCATCTGTATCATTGTCGAAGGAATATCCTGATTTGGAAATTTATCAAACAACGCTTCAATTCTTTGTTCCACTGTTGCTTTACTCATAACTTGTCTCATCTCATTAGAAGGCACGCTATTTACCCAAGCCTTCTTACCTCTATTACACTCCTCGCATAGGGTGACGAGATTTGACATATCATTGGTACCACCCCAATCTACAGGAGTTGCATGGTCTACGGTCAATTTTACCCCATCTTCAGTACTACGCCCGCAAGCTTTACACTTGAAGGCATCTCGGCTAAATACTTGGTATCTTGTCTTTTCATTTATTGCTCTCCTTTCACCACGAGCAGCGCCCTTTTCTAAAGAGGTTAACATTACGTACCCATCACCACGGACGTCTATTTCCCAACCTTCTTGTTTTAAAAGACGAATAGTTCTCGGCACATCATTTGTCAACATGAGTCCTTTGCTATGTGCGGAAGCCCTCAGGTCCGCATTGCTAACCCACTCCCCAACATGTTGCTTCAAATATGCTAAGATTATACTCTTACCACTTTCCCTTTTAGGCATTTAAGCCTCCTCCTCACCTACCGCAGCAGTATTTGTATTTTTTGCCGCTGCCGCAGGGGCAGGGGTCGTTGCGACCTATCTTTTTGCCGGCTACCCTTTGCTTTTGTTTCCTGGTGGCGGTAGACGTGCCGGCACCGGCGGTAACCTTCACCATCGGTGATGGCTCCTGCTTGGGGACTTCCTTCCTGGCAAGGGTAACGTGGAATATGGTGTGAGCTATGTCATGCCGGATGGTATCCCGCAATATCTCGAACTGCTCATAACCCATGTTCTTGTAAGCATCCACTGATTTAACCTGACGCAAGCTCTGCCAGCCTGCCTCAAGGCGTCGTTCCTCCATTGTGGTCAGGTGCTCTATCCACAGGCTGTCTATGTTGCGCAGCATAATAAGGCGCTCAAGTTTTCTCATGTCCTCGGCGCCCATCTCCTGCTCCCGCTGCTCATAGATAGCCTCTGCCTGCTCAATTAGCTTATCTTCAATCTGTCCCGGCTTCAGCGAGGAGAGAGTGCTGGAGTCAAGCTCCGGGGGGAGGGGGAGGATGGTGGAGACCTCGGCAGTTAAGCCCTCGATATCCCAGCCATCGCCGTGCTCATCCCCGATATGAGCAGATACTACGCCTCGTATCTCTTCCCCAACCATTGACAGGATATTTGCTTTGAGGTCGGCACCGCTCAGTATCTTTTTCCGCTCACCGTAAATAAGCTCTCGTTGCTGGTTGACCACATCGTCATATTCAACCAGGTGTTTACGTATATCAAAGTGGTAGCCTTCTACCCTGACCTGGGCGCTTTCAATAGAGCGGTTAATCAGTTTATTCTCAATGGGAGTATTTTCATCAAAACCAACCCAGTCCATAATGCCCTTGATTCGGTCACCGCCAAAGCGCCTGACAACGTCATCCTCCAGCGAGACGTAGAAGCGGGATTGTCCCGGGTCACCCTGCCTTCCGGACCGACCTCTGAGCTGGTTATCAATCCGCCTCGCCTCGTGGCGCTCGGTACCGAGAATAAAGAGTCCGCCAAGTTCAACCACCTTTTCGTGCTCCTGCTGCCACTCCTGTTCACTTCTCCCTGCCGGGTTTCCACCCAGCACAATATCAACACCGCGCCCGGCCATATTGGTGGCTACGGTTACCGCCCCAAGCTTCCCCGCCTGAGCGATGATACCAGCCTCCTTCTCGTGGTACTTGGCATTGAGTACCTGGTGCGGTATACCCTTTCTCTTCAGCAGGTCGCTGAGGGCTTCAGATTTTTCAATAGATACCGTGCCGATTAGCACCGGCTGTTGTTTCTTGTAAAGTTGCTCTACCTCCTGTACCACCGCCTTGAATTTAGACCTCTCGTCCTTGTAAATGCGGTCGGGGGAGTCCTGGCGAATCATTGGCTCATTGGTGGGAATGACCAGCACCTCGAGTTCATATATCTTGTGAAACTCCTCTGCTTCAGTAAGGGCGGTACCGGTCATCCCTGCCAGCTTGTCATACATTCGGAAGTAGTTCTGGAAGGTGATGGTGGCGAAGGTCATGCTCTCTCGCTGAACCTTGACCCTCTCCTTGGCTTCTATCGCCTGATGCAGCCCCTCTGAATAGCGTCGACCGGGCATTAGCCTGCCGGTGAACTCGTCAACGATGATAACCTGACCATCCTTTACCACGTAGTCGCGGTCTTTCTTATACAGGACATAGGCTTTAAGGGCGCTTTCCAGATAGCGGGTCAGGGAATAGTTTTGCGGGTCGTAGAGATTAGGCGCCTTTAATAACCCTTCTCTTCTTAGCATAGCCTCCATATTGCCGATGCCTGTATCGGTCAGGTTTGCTGAGCGGTGTTTCTCGTCCAGCGTGTAATCCAGTTCCGGGCGCAGGTGGGGAACGAGCCTGGCAAATATCTGATACCGCTGTGCGGCTTCCTCAGCCGGGCCGCTGATGATAAGCGGAGTCCGCGCTTCGTCAATGAGGATATTGTCCACCTCGTCAACGATGGCATAGTTCACAGGACGCTGCACACAGTAGGATAAGTCTACAACCATATTATCACGCAGATAGTCAAAGCCAAATTCATTGTTGGTGCCATAGGTAATATCAGCTTCATAAGCTTCACGGCGGGAGACGGGGCGTAAAAAGCTCCACCTTTCATCTTCCGATTCATATTCCGGGTCATAAATGAAAGCGACTTCATGCTGAATGCTGGCTATGGAAACTCCCAGGGCGTGATAGATAGGGGCCATCCAGTGGTGCTGCCACTTGGACAGGTAGTCATTAACGGTAACCAGGTGACAGCCCTTACTGGTCAGGGAGTTAAGGTAGAGGGGGAGTGTAGCTACCAGGGTCTTACCCTCGCCAGTTTTCATCTCAGCGATTTTGCCCTGATGCAGGACAATGCCGCCCATTAGCTGGACATCGAAGTGACGCTGACCTATGGTTCGCTTGGCAGCTTCACGGACAGCAGCAAAGGCTTCAGGCAGCAGCTCGTCAAGGGAACTGCCAGCTTGAAGCCTGGTCTTAAACTCGTCAGTCTTGGCACGAAGCTCGGCATCACTGAGTCGCTCAAACTCAGGCTCTAGCGAATTTATCTCGTCAACTGCCGGCTGTAGACGCTTGAGCTCCTTTTCATTAGAATCGATAAGTCCACCTAACCACTTAAGCATAATTTACCCTCTTCTCTATTGTTCAAATAGCGCTCCCACAGATTGCCCGGTATGAATACGCTTGATAGCTTCGCCCAGTAGGGGTGCTATAGACAGCACGGTGATTTTATCTAGTTTCTTATCACCGGTGACCGGGATAGTGTCGGTGACTATCACTTCTTTCACCGGGCTTGAGTCTATCCTCTTGATGGCCGGACCAGAAAATACCGGGTGGGTGGCGCAAGCATGTATCTCCTTTGCTCCTCGCTCCAGAAGGATGGATGCAGCATTAATCAGAGACCCGGCAGTGTCTATCTCATCGTCCACGGTGATAGCTATCTTATTCTTCACATCTCCGATGACGTTAAGAGCCTCCGTCCGATCAACGTTGCCCAAACGTCTCTTTTCTATGATGGCCAGGGGGACATTAAGCCTGGCGGCTACGTCTCGGGCTCGTTTGGAAATACCGATATCAGTGGCTACCACCACCAGGTTATTAAAATCCCTCTTAAAGTAATCGCTCAGTACATAGAGAGCTGTCAGTTCATCAACCGGTATGTTAAAGAAGCCCTGTATCTGTGCCGAATGCAAATCCACCGTCAACAAACGATTGGCACCAGCCACAGTAAGCAGGTCAGCTACCAACCTGGCTGTTATCGGTACGCGTGGTTGGTCCTTGTTATCGGAGCGACCATATCCGTAATAAGGGACTACAGCCGTGATGCGTGCTGCTGAGGCTCTTTTCAGGGCATCAATCATAATCAATAGCTCAACCAGACTCTTATTGACCGGGGATGAGATGGGTTGAATGACAAAGGTGTCTCGCTCGCGGACATTATCAAGGATGCGAACGAAGATGTTCTCATTGCTGAACTCAAAAACCTCGCAGTTACCTAAAGGTATGTCTAGAGATTCGGTAACCGCCTGAGCCAGGGCTGGATTGGCATTACCGGTGAATACTTTCAGCTCATCCACGCTAATTACTTCCTTTCTATCTTATTATTTATAGACTCATTATAGCACTATCGCCTTCAAACCTCACCCCTTTTTATATATTGTAGTTTGGTAACTCCCTTGATTCCTTTTCTTGTGATTATTTAGTAAAGGGTTTAAAAGGGACTTATGTCCCTTTTAAAATTAAACTTCCCCTTCCCCTTATCAAGGGGAAGGGGATAAAGGGGATAGGGTCTTCAAATAATTTCAGCTATCGATGCCGGGTACCGGAAAGCGAGAGCATATCTGGCTAACTTCCTGTCTCACCTGTTTTTCAATCTCAGGGTCACCAAGATTATTGATTATCCTGACAACCATTGAAGCAATCTGCTTCATTTCATCGTTACCGAAGCCACGAGTAGTAACTGCCGGTGTGCCCAGTCTAATGCCGCTGGTTACCTTAGGTGGACGTGGGTCGAAAGGAATAGGGTTACGATTAGCTACAATGCCAGTTCTGCCCAGGGCTTCCTCAACCTTCTTGCCCGTAGTTCCTATCTCAATAAGGCTTATTAACACAAGGTGGCTATCCGTTCCACCAGATATCAGGCGCATGCCTAGCCTCTTCAGTTCACTGGCCAGGATAGAGGCATTGTCCAGTATGGCACGCTGATATTCCACGAATGCAGGCTGCATTGCTTCATAAAAGGTAACTGCCTTGGCGGCAATGGTATGCATAGAGGGTCCACCCTGCATTTGAGGGAAGACAGCTGTATCTATTGCTGAAGCTAGCTCTTTACGGCATAAAATGAATCCGCCCCGTGGACCACGCAGCGTTTTATGGGTGGTCGCGGTTATAACATCGGCGTAGGGGACGGGGGAGGGATACAGCCCAGCAGCAATCATACCGGCCGTATGAGCTATATCCACCATCAGTCTGGCACCGACAAGGTCAGCAATATTACGAAAACGCTCAAAGTCAATAATTCGGGGATAGGAACTGGCACCAGTAACAATCAACCTGGGCTTATGCTTTAAGGCGAGTCTCTCTAATGCCTGGTAATCTATTCTTTCTGTCTCCTTGTTAACTCCATAGCGAACGAAATTGTACGACCTTCCAGAGAAGTTGATTTTGTCTCCGTGAGTAAGATGTCCACCGTCGGAGTGCTTCATGGACATAACGGTGTCGCCATGCTCCAGTAAAGCATAATATACTGCCATATTAGCCTGAGATCCACTATGTGGCTGGACATTAGCATGTTCGGTATGGAACAGTTCTTTCGCCCGCTCAACAGCCAGCTTTTCCACTGTATCCGCATTCTCGCAGCCACCGTAGTACCGCTTCTCTGGATAGCCCTCAGCATATTTATTAATTAGAATTGACCCCTGCGCTTCAAAAACGGCCTGACTGGGATAGTTCTCGGAGGCGATAAGGTCTATCGTCTCCGTTTGCCGTCTTTTCTCCAGATTGAGGGCATGATTAATTTCTGGGTCGATTTTACTTAAAGAGCTCATTCTCTCCCCCTGTTGAAGTCTACAACTGTGCCCTTTTACTGTCAACAACCATAGAATAGATTGTTTAGTTGTTTACTGGGGATGATACCGGGATAAGGCTGGGAAAATCGTCTCTAAATTGACTCGACATATTGGGCGTGTTATCATAATCAAAAGGCTGCTTGATTAAGCCTGTGTGGGTTAATATAAGAAAATGTCAGCACTGACTGAGCTTTATAAGGAAATCGCACTCTGCCAGCAGTGTGAAATAGCCAACTCTCGAACTAATGTGGTACCGGGTGAAGGAGCGGAGGACGCTGACATACTGTTTATTGGGGAGGCGCCAGGCTGGCACGAAGACCAGCAGGGACGTCCCTTTGTCGGTCCTGCTGGGAAGTTCCTGGATGAATTACTTGCTTCTATCAATTTGAAGCGTGAGCAGGTCTACATCGCCAATGTGATTAAGTGTCGGCCGACAGGGAATCGTGACCCCTTGCCTGTAGAAATACGTAATTGCCGCAAGTGGCTGGAACGCCAGATTGAGTTAATCTCCCCCAAAATGGTTGTAACTCTTGGGCGCTACTCTATGGCGATGTTCTTTCCTGGTAAGAGCATCAGCAAAATTCACGGCACTGCTCAGAAGCAGGATAATGTCATCTACTATGCTATGTATCATCCGGCGGCGGCTCTTCATCAACAGAGCCTGCGCCAGGCAATAGAGACCGATATGCTCAAGATTCCGACCCTTTTAGCCCAGGCGAAAAATATAACCGAAATCGAGCCAGAGCCGCAGCAATTAAAGATGTTCGAGGTTTAAAACTATAACGAGAATGATTAAAGAGGTATAAAATTTAAAGATGGCTAAGCCAAGATTCAAGATAATTCCTCTTGGTGGACTGAGTGAAATCGGCAAGAACATGATGGTGATGGAGTATGAAGATGACATCATCATTATAGATGCCGGGCTTATGTTTCCTGAAGAGGAGATGTTCGGCATTGACCTCGTAATTCCTGATATCAGTTATCTGCTCGAGAAACGGGAAAAGATAAGGGGTATCTTAGTGACCCATGGCCATGAGGACCATATCGGCGCTTTGCCTTACCTGCTGCCTCAGCTTAATGTACCTGTCTATTCCACCAAGCTTACGCGAGGACTTATCTCAGTTAAATTGAAAGAGCGAAAGGCACTCTCAGGGGCTAACCTGAAAGTAGTGCAGTTTGGCGAGAAGGTTACACTGGGGAAATTCGGGGTCGAATTCTTCCCCGTTTGTCACAGTATACCTGATGCAGCCGGTCTAATCATACATACACCGATTGGCGTAATAATCCATAGTGGAGATTTTAAGCTTGACTATACACCGGTTAGCGGCAAACCAACTGACCTGTCCCGGCTGTCTCAACTGGGAGGACAAGGGGTTTTACTTCTGTTATCCGACTCCACCTATGCTGAACTACCCGGTTACACTCCATCGGAGAGAGTGGTTGGTGAAACCCTGGACCGTGTCATAGCTGAGGCACCGGGGAGGGTGATTATAACCACCTTTTCATCACTGGTTTCACGTATTCAGCAGATTATTGATGCCGCAGCTAAACACCAGCGTCGTGTCTTTATTGTCGGGCGCAGTATGAGTGACACGGTACGAATGGCGCTGGAGTTAGGCTATCTTCATGCACCGGATGGAATATTGGCTCGGCTGGATGAGCTGCGCGGGCTACCCCATAATAAGATTGTCTTTGCTACCACTGGAAGTCAGGGTGAGCCCACTTCGGCCCTGGTTCGTATGGCTAACCGGGACCACCGCCAGCTTCATATCCTGCGTGGTGATACCGTGGTTATTTCAGCAACTCCGGTTCCAGGTAATGAAGCGGTAGTAAATAGGACAGTGGATAACCTTTTCAAGCAAGGTGCACAGGTATTATATGATAAGGTGGCACAGGTTCATGTCCACGGACATGCCAGCCAGGAAGAGCTAAAGCTGCTGTTAAATTTAGTCAAGCCAAAGTTTTTTATGCCTATCCATGGCGAATATCGTCACCTGAGCTTTCATGCTAAACTAGCCGAATCAGTGGGGATTCCTAAAGAGAATATATTCGTGCTTGAAGACGGTGACATCCTTGAGCTTAATCCGCAGTCAGGCAGGATAACGGACAAGGTTGCTTCAAGTAATGTATATGTCGATGGTCTAAGTGTAGGTGATATCGGCAGTGTTGTTCTGCGAGATAGAAGGATGCTGTCAAAGGACGGAATAGTAATGGTGATTATTGCTATTAACCGTCAAACAGGCAAGCTGGTAGGGCGTCCGGACATTGTGTCACGGGGTTTTGTTGATACCAGAGAATCCAGGGATATGATAGATGAGAGCCGTGACCTGGTAGCCCGTGTCCTGGACCACGGTGGTGCCCGGCCGGCCGATTGGGGCTTTATTAATACCAAGGTTAGAGATACCTTGAACAAGTTTTATTATGAGCAGACTAGACGCCGCCCGATGGTTCTGCCTTTCATGGTGAAGGTGTAGTTTTAAGGCTGCCAGCCGAGGGTTATATGGCTAAGAAGAAGTCTAATAAGAAAGGTGAATTTAAAGGAAAGCCTGGGGGAAGCTCGCTTCTGGGAAGGCTACTGCGTTTTGTATTTCTGTCGTCGGCACGATACCTTATACTGGCAGCTATTATTATAGGTATCATACTCTGGCAGTGGGCGGCTATAGCTTCCTGGGCTACCGATGTTGCTACTGGCACACTGAGATTATTTGATTGGGGGCTGGTCTTCATCGTCATAGCTATTGGGACGCTGGCCTGGGTGTTATGGCGGCGAAAACTGTCGTTGTTCATTTACCAATGGAATCGCTGGTTGGGCGGCATTGCCTATATTCTGGCTCTCTGGGGAATACTGGCTTTAACCTCGGCGAAAGGTATTCTCACCGGGGTTGGCCTGGGAGGTAAGTTTGGAGAGGGTATCATTGGCTATACGGACCCCGTAGGCATTCTTCGGGTGCTGGGCTTACTCATTATAGGTACTATTTTGGTTGCTCCTAGGGCTTGTCTCCGTTTTGTGACTAATTCTACTTCGTGGCTAGTTAACCAGTTCAAACAGCCGGGTTACAGACCAACCCGACAGCAAAAACCTTCTATTCCTTCTGCTCCAGTAACTCCTAAACCTTCGGTAACTCCTAAGCCTCTAGAGATGGAGCCGGAAAGGAAAAATGTCACTCCGGTGCTTACCCCTGCCCCGACTCCCCAGGAACTGAAGCAGGTAGCTCAGGAGGTGTGGAAAAAGTATGGTGAATCACCAGAGTTAGTTACTGTTGATGGCTGGAAATTACCCCCTATTGACATTCTGGACGTGTCTCACGAGATTCAGTTCAGCCAGGCTGACAATGTGGAGAGAGCCAAGCTTATTGAAGAGGCGCTAGCCAGTTACGGCGTTGAGGCTAAGGTGGTGCAGATAAACGCCGGGCCAACGGTTACTCAGTTTGGCGTGGAGCCGGGCTGGGACAGAAGGATGAAAGAGGTGAAGGAAAGGGATAAAGATGGAAATGTTGCGGTAAGGTTGGAGGAGGTATCCAAGACAAGGGTTAAGGTGGATAGAATAACCTCACTTTCAAACGACCTGTCTCTGGCTCTGGCGGCACCGAGTATCAGGATTGAAGCTCCGGTACCGGGTAAATCAGTGGTGGGCATTGAAGTGCCTAATACCATTCTGAGCATGGTTAGCCTGCGCGGGGTAATAGAGACTAACGCTTTTCAGAAGACGCAGGCTAAGTCAAAATTAGCTCTGGCGCTGGGTAAAGGGGCTGGCGGTGAGGCGATAGCTGGCGACCTGGCTAAAATGCCGCACCTGCTTATTGCCGGGGCTACGGGAAGCGGTAAGACTGTCTGTTTGAACTCCGTTATCTGCTGCCTGGTGATGAATAATACACCTAACGATGTCCGCTTTATTATGATTGACCCCAAGCGGGTGGAGCTGACCACCTTTAACAGTATCCCCCATCTGGCGGCTCCGGTCATCGTTGATGCTGAAAAAGCCCTGGAGGTGCTACGCTGGCTTAGTCAGGAGATGAATAAGCGGTATCAAACTCTGGCTTCAGCCGGTAGCCGCAATATCGAGGGTTACAATAAGAACAAGCTGGGTGAGGAAAAGATGTCCTACCTGGTACTGATAATTGATGAGCTGGCTGATTTAATGATGGTTGGCGGTGATGAGGTTGAGCAAATTCTCTGCCGGCTGGCTCAGCTATCCCGGGCTGTCGGCATTCACCTTGTGGTGGCTACTCAGCGACCGTCGGTAGACGTAGTTACCGGCTTAATCAAGGCTAACTTCCCCACCCGCATTAGCTTTGCCGTTACCTCTCAGGTAGATTCACGCACTATCCTTGACATGGTCGGTGCCGAAAAGCTGCTGGGCAGTGGAGATATGCTCTATATGCCTACCGAGGCGTCCAAGCCCAAAC
>CAYNFT010000022.1:0-25216 GCA_964396535.1 uncultured Dehalococcoidales bacterium
GGTGACGCCAACACTATGATACCGGAATTCAAGACTTTCCTGTGTAATGTGAGGAAGACGTGATGTCAGAGATGAAGATACGTACAAAGGAGGCAAACGATGCCAAAAGCTAGGCTGATTGATGTTTCAAAGTGTACAGCTTGCCGCGGCTGTCAGGTTGCCTGCAAGCAGTGGAATGAGCTGCCGGCAGAACACACGACACAGGCTGGAACATATGAAAACCCTCCTGAACTATCCGGTAACACCTGGATAAAGGTGGAATTTAGAGAACGTCCCGGGGAATGGCTGTTCCGGGCACATACCTGCATGCACTGTACCGATGCCAGTTGTGAGAAAGTTTGTCCTACGGGGGCTATATCTCACCAGGGTGAGGCTGTGATTATCGACCAGGAGTGGTGCATTGGCTGTGGCTATTGTGTCCAGGCTTGTCCATTCCATGTCCCTCACAAAGATGAAGAAGAAGGAACCGCCCGAAAGTGCCGGTTCTGCATTGACCGCATAACAAACGGGCTGGCACCAGCCTGTGCCATGACCTGCCCGCCAGGCGCCATTCAATTTGGCGAAAGAGCAGATTTGCTAGCAACGGCACGGACGAGGGTACAAACTCTCAGAGCTAATGGCTCTCCCAATGCTACCCTGTATGGTGAGGATGAAATGGGAGGGCTTCATACCCTGTATGTTCTCACTGACAGCCCCTCAGTTTTTGGTTTACCGGAAGCACCACAGCTGGCCACCGCGACCGCCTGGGCTCAGTGGCTGGGTGGTGCTATCGCTGCCGGAGTAATAGCTGTTTTACCCTTCTGGCTGCTCTTCAGCCGGAAAAAACAGATTGAGGTAGAACAGGAATCTAGAGTAGAAGGAGGTAATGAATAATGGCTTGGAGTGCACCAATTTGGATTTACCTGTGGATGGCAGGTATGGCTGGGGGTGCCTACTTTACTGCCTTTCTAGCCGAACGTTTCACCGGTGTAACTGATAGAAAATTGCTTCGACTGGCAACTTATGTCGGTGTTCCTTTAGCAGTAATAGGCGTATTACTGCTGGTTGTAGACCTTGGCCAGCCGATACGTTTCTGGCATTTATTCACTCAGTTTAAAGTCATTTCGCCAATGTCAATGGGCACCTGGGTTTTACTTGCATGGGTAGCTATAGCTGTCGTATTGATTATCCTCTGGTGGGTTGAGAATCGCCTTACTGAGGAGGTAGCTCGTTCCCTGCAGCGTATAACAGGGCTTTTATCTTCAGTTAACGTTGTGTTAGCCGTATTGCTTACAGCCTACACCGGTGTGCTTTTAGCTGTCAGTAATCAGCCGCTATGGGCAAGCACGGTTCTCCTGCCTTCCCTCTTTGTTGCCTCGGCTGTCTCTACAGGAGTAGCGCTCCTCATCCTTGCTGCCATCGCTTCCAACACAATAAGCAAGGGAAGTCTTGTTGAAATGAGGATGGCTCTCAACCAGCTTTTTGGCTCTACCGATTGGACAATTCCTAACAAAACAGTGGAGCGGCTGGCTGAAGCAGACGTTTTTGTAATTATTGTCGAGCTGGTAGCGCTGGTCGGGTATGCTATCTGGCTCGCCACTTCCTCTATGGCTGGCGCAGGTGATGCACTCGGATTGCTCGCCACAGGAGTGTTAGCGGCACCATTCTGGGTAGGCGTTGTCCTCCTGGCCTTGTTAATCCCGCTTGGGTTAGATATTGCCAACTGGGGCAAGGAGATAACAACAAAGGGAGTATGGCGTGCCATAGTAGCCTCCTCAACATGCGTAATATTAGGGGGTCTTGTCCTGAGAGCAGTGATAACGATAGGCGGGCAGTTGTAGAGCATATGAAGGGAGATTCAGGTGGCGGCAGGTAGAGGTAACGAAATTTTAAAGAGACTGGAGGAAGCGGGAAGGGAAAGAGGGTTACCTCCCAGGCTGTTAGATTTTTATCAAAAGTTATTTAGTATTCAATCCAAGACTGAGCAACAAATCGGCAAAATTAACCTTGGTTTGAAGAAAGAGACTATTAATGAGCGGCTAGAGCATGGACGGCCGCTCATTAGTTTTGATGAGCTTGCTCTTGACTGGTCGCTGCTGAATGATGTATTTGCCAAGGTTACGGCTACCTTTGCCGACCATCCTGAACTTTTTGGCGAGCTCCCCAAGAGCTTGAAGCAACCAAAGTCTCGCCCATCACTCACCAAGAGAGTGGCTAGAGCATGGTTCAAGAGAAGCAAGTTGCCTTCTACGATAGCAGTCGACGATAGCAACGAATATCTTCTTCTGGAAGCTATAATCCATGCCACTCTTAAGCCTTTTTTGGTCAGCCATGCTAAAACCTTGATTAGCTCGGTAAATCAGGAGCGCTGGCGGCGTGAGCACTGTCCAATCTGTAACGGCAAGCCTGATTTCGCTTTTCTGGATAAGGAACGCGGGGCACGATGGCTGCTGTGTTCTCGCTGTGATACCGAGTGGCTTTTTCAACGTTTGCAGTGTCCCTATTGCGGTAACCAGAATCAGGAAGACCTGTCCTACTTCACAGATGATGAGGGAGTTTACCGGCTGTACGTGTGTGAGCAGTGCCATAAGTACATCAAAGCCATCGACTTGAGGTCTACCGGGGCGGAGGTCATACTGCCGCTCGAACGTGTGCTTACCCTGGACATGGATAAACAGGCTCAGGAAAAGGGATACCAGCCCGACCACTCTTAAGCCCTGCCCAATACCCGGATTGCTTATCAACCTCACCCCCAAAAAGCAAGGAAAGTCTAAGAGAGGCGAAGCCTCTCTTAAAATACTATTTCCCCCTTCCCTTAATAAGGGAAGGGGGTCAGGCGGGTAGGTTATTAAACGACCTCAGTTTCCACAGATTGAAAATTCCCTGATAAGTTTCTATAATTGACCGAGGAAGACCATCAGGAAAACAGCTACAGGCAGAACAAAGTAAATCGAAAGCGAATATCCTAGAGCTTTAGCTGGAAAATTATTATTTGTGGACTGCGGCTGACCTAGCTTACGGCTTGGTCTAGAAACAGTCAGTAATAAGGCGAGGGTTATGAACTTTTTTGACATGGGTATAGGAGAAATATTACTAATCCTTGTCGTGGCTCTGATAATATGGGGGCCAGGCAAGATACCGGAGATTGCCAGGATGCTGGGGAGAATAGTAGGTACCTTGAGAAAAACAAGCTTTGACCTGACAACACAGATAAGAAAGGAACTGGAAGCGGAGGAAAAAGCCCCTCGCTCGCAGTCAAAGGCCAGCAGCAGTGATAAGGCCAAGAAGGCATCGGATGTAGACACGGCAGAACCCGGTGACACGAAGAAGGCCAGCCCGGATGACCGGTGAAATTTTAGCGATAAAATGAGTAATAATGAAAAGAAACTGTCTGTCCTCGGGCACTTTGGCGAACTACGCAAGCGCCTGATTAGAAGCATAATCGTATTATTAATTACTTCAATTATCTCCTTCGTATTTTACCAACAGATATTCAACATCCTGATTTATCCTGCACCTGAGGGCATTAATCTCCAGGCCATCAAGATGACAGAGATGCTCGGCACCACTATGAGGGTAGCCCTTATTAGTGGAATTATACTGGCTATGCCCTACCTGACTTACGAACTTATCATGTTTGTCTCACCGGCACTCACCCGCAGGGAAAAAAGGTATGTGTATTTTATACTCCCCTGGGTAGCACTGATGTTCGCCGCTGGCGTTGCCTTTGCATATTTCATTCTGATACCAAGGATAACAGGGTTCTTGATTGGCTGGGGTAGTGATATAGTTACTGTCCAGCCAATGTTCAGCGATTATGTCAATGTCGTTACCAGACTGCTGCTGGTAGTCGGCCTTGTTTTTGAGCTGCCAGTGCTGACAACCTTCCTGGCAAGGATTGGTGTTATCAAACCGAAGTGGCTTTCTGATAGGCGAAAACCAGCTATTATAATTGCCTTTATTCTGGCTGCCATAATTACCCCCACCATCGACCCCATAAATCAATGCCTTGTCGCCATACCATTAATTGCTCTTTACGAGATGAGCATCTGGCTAGCCAAGCTTGCCTACAAAAGAAAAGCTTCTGTGGATGAGACTACATAATCACCGGCGCCATAAACTTGAACAAAAGTAATAAAATAGAATATAATATGTTGACTTCGGGACAATAAACGGAGTCAGTAACAAGCAATGAGGAAGGAGGCTAGAAAGATGACCTGGTTACCACGACTGACCTTCATCTGAAGCTGAGCCATACAACTCGGTGCAGGTTCTGCATCTGTCATCTGTTCGAAGAGCCTCCGTCCGCCACAAGGAGTCAGTCCGCCCTAGGCGACACTAAAGCCTCTGGCTTCCATCAAAGTGGATGCCGATAAAGCGATAGTCGGGAGCTCTCGGACCAATGACTATCGCTCTTTTCATTTGTCTCACTATCTACAGTTCCCTTTAACGTGGGCAAATAGCAACTGTTAGCATAGATGGAGGTACTTATGCGGCGATTCCTTACCAAAAAGAATATGATTATTCTCGCCGGGCTTATCTTCGGAGTCTTAGCTGCACTGATGACGAAGTGGGGTAACCCGGCGAATATGGGTGTATGTGTTGTTTGCTTCTACCGTGACACTGCTGGTGCGCTTGGGTTGCACCGGGCCAGCGTGGTGCAGTATCTTCGCCCTGAAATTATGGGGTTTATGCTGGGAGCCCTTATCTCAGCCTTTGCCTTTGGGGAGTTTCAGGCTAGGGCTGGTTCCTCGCCGATAATCCGCTTCTTCCTCGGCTGTTTTGTTACAATAGGAGCCTTGGTATTTCTTGGTTGTCCTATTCGTGCTCTAGTTCGCCTCGCTGGCGGCGACCTCAATGGTCTCACTGCTCTGGCGGGTGTCATCTTTGGGGCAGCAATCGGCATTTTCTTCCTCAAGCGAGGCTTCAACCTCGGTCCCTCCCGCAAGGCACCAACCGCTGTCGGCTGGATAATGCCGCTCTCCATGTTGGGTCTGCTGCTTCTGGCTATCTTTAAACCTCGCTTCCTCTTTTACAGCGAAGAGGGGCCGGGCGCTCAATATGCTGCTCTCTGGCTCTCACTTCTCTTCGGGCTCCTTGTCGGCTTCCTGGCTCAAAGAACCAGGATGTGCTTTGTTGGGGCATGGCGCGACATATTGCTGGTGAGGGACACCTATCTCTTGAGAGCCCCTGTCTTCTTCTTGCTCGGGGCTTTGGCGGTAAACCTCATCCTAGCTTATGGCTTTGGTGATGGTCAGTTCTTCAATGTTGGCTTTGTGGGACAGCCGGTGTCTCATGATAACCACCTGTGGAACTTTCTTGGTATGAGCCTATGCGGGCTGGCAGCTACCTTGCTAGGTGGATGCCCACTGCGCCAGACAATCCTTTCCGGTGAGGGGAATGCTGATGCCGGTATAACTGTTCTCGGACTGTTGGCTGGGGCTGCCTTTGCTCACAACTTTCTCCTTGCCTCGAGCCCAAATGGCACTGGCGATTTCGGTCCGGTGGCAGTTATTATTGGGCTGGTTTTCTGCCTGGCTATCGGTTTCCTAATGCTAGAAAGGACAGCATAGAGGTGAAATTTTATGGCATTTTTTAAGCGCAAGCAAAAGACAGAATTTGAAGGGGGAGGGCTGGTGCTTTTCCTGGACGTGCAGGAAGCTATGAAAGCAGAGAAGGTGCTCGCCGGCGCTGGATACGCAGTTAAGCTTGTGGCTCCGCCACCAGAGCTGCGCAAGGGTTGCGACCTGGCAGTGGCAATAAATCTGGTAGAACAGCCAGGCATCGAGCGGTTACTCAATCAGAAAGCTGTTATCTATATCAGCATCGCGCCGCTCAAAACAGGCACATCGGAAATCCTAGAACTAGTTAAGGTTACCGATTTTGGCCGCTGGATAATGGTTAAGGCAGGCAATATGAAGCTCACTTTTGATAAGGAGAGCGGTGAAATAGTGAACACCTCCGGAGGTGGCTGTCCTGATATTCCCCTGCTTCACGCTGAGCTTGTTGGTAAGAGGCTCACTGAAGCACCCCGGCCGAAGGACATCGGCTTTACCCTGTGTGCTTTAATGCTGGATAGAGCTCTTGAAGAAAGCCTTGTCCTCTGGGAAGGAGGTAAATAGTTATGCTGCTTATTGCTGGAACGGTCCCTGTTAAAGACTTACCACTGACAATGGGGAAAATCAGCGCAGAGGGGGAGTCCCTGCTGGTTAATAGCTATCGCATTCCGCGCACTCAGGGAACTGGTGCCATGATTGGTGCCGCGCTGGCAACCACTAACTACTTGGGGCTAGAAGAGCCCCATGTGCTGGTTGCCGGAGATACCGGTCAGGGCAAGGGTAGCCGGGAGATTTATGAGTATCTTATTAAGAGAATAACTGAGCTTTCCCCGGAGGTACTGGCTCTGCACTACTGTCTCCCGGATATGGCTTTGACGAGAAAACTCTGTAATGTTATCAAAGAGTGCTCAAAGAAGCCAGTTTTGATTGCCGATGCTGCCTCAATGTATGCCGCCAAAGCGTCAGGGCTAGCTGCGGAATTCGACATTTTTACTCCCGATGCCACCGAGATAGCTTTCCTGGCTGACCCGGATGCCACCCACCCCGCCTATATAAACAAGCACCTCTTTGATACCGATATTACCCAGACACCACAGCTTGTCGCCACTGCTTACCAGCAACGAAATGCAGCCAAACTTCTACTGGTCAAGGGAGCGGTCGACTATGTAATCCTTGATGGGGATATTCTGGCTGCCATCACTGAACCTGATATACCCGAGCTCGAGGCTATCGGAGGGACGGGTGATACTATCACCGGTCTGGTTTCTGCCTTTGTTTATGCTGGTCTCAAACCACATGAGGCAGCAATAATTGCCGCCAGGTCAAACCGCATGGCAGGAAAGCTTGCTCAGGTAACGCCGGCTACCAAGGTTAGACAAGTCATTGACCACTTTCCTGCTGTGTTTAAGGAATACCTTTGCGAATGGAGCGGAGTCTGTTACACGAAAGGAGAACACTAGGATGGTTGAAGTTGATGTCCGTGGTTTTTCCTGTCCCATTCCGGTGGTTAGAACCAGGAAAGCTATGGAGGAAAATCCTGAAGAAGAGCTAATCGTGCTCGTAGAGAGTGCAGTTTCAAAAGAGAATGTATCGCGGCTGGCACAGAGCCAGGGGTACTCTACTCAGGTAGAGGAAGTTAAGGACGGCTTCCGACTTCACCTCAGCCCCTCTTAAACGCCCAAAAAAGTAAGGAAAGTCAAAGAGAGGCAGAACCTAAAATACTAATAGGGGTATTGTAGAGAGTTCAAGAGGGACAAAGTCTATTAAAAAAAGCAACGGGGAGTTAAAGAGGGGCGCTAGCCCCTCTTATTAAAAACTTCTATTGATTATTGCACTCATTGAGTCGATAATATATACTTGGCTTATCTACAGGGTTAGGGAGCGGATGAGTCCCGGTGGGCTTCGCGGACTTCAAATCCGTCGGGGGGCATTAGGAGTGTCTTCGGTGGGTTCGACTCCCATGCGCTCCCGCCAGAATTACTTAACTTTTGCTTAACTTTTCTCATTGCTCTGCCCTCCTTTTGGTTTTCTTTTTCTTTTATAGTCTAAGCTGAGAACTACCCAGTCGTGCCCTAGTTTTTTACCCTCTATCTGCCCACTTTCAAGTAGCCTTCGGCAATAGCCCTCTGATATTCCTAGCTTTTGTGCTGCCTCTTTAACGCTAAACATTGTAGTTATATTATATACGATAACGCACTTAATGTCAATAGTCTGGGGGCAAAACGTGGATGTTATTTGACTACCTGCCCCTTCGGCGTAGTATCCTATAATAGAAGGACAATAAGCAGAACAATATGAAAGGGAGGTAACGCTATGGATAGTAAGGAAGGGCAGACTTCAAATAGTCAACCTCTGGACGATGCTCGGAGACAAGCTTACGAAAGGGGAGAGGTTATCTTACTCACTGCGGAAGAGGCAAAGTGGGTCGAGGAGCAGTATGGAGAAGGCAGACCATTCACGCCAGAGGAGGAAGAGGAACTAGTCCAAGCTCTCAAAAAGGGCACGCTATCTTCATTCTTTGAAGCGGTAGAGAGACACTTTGAGGTTAGGGACAGGATGGGCTTCACGATTGTCCTTGCTGCTGCGGTAGCCCATCAATTGCTAGGTGAGATGTTGTGGATGCGCATCTATGGAGCTAGTCGGCCAAGAAAGACGGCTTTGCTAGAAGCAATTGCAAGACATGAGGACTCTACCGAGATGGAAGCTATTACACCAGCCAGTATCAGAGGTGGACTAAAAGGAGGTCATAGGGTGCTAGAACGCATCAATGGCAAGCTGGTGATAACAAAAGACCTAGCAACTATCCTGACAGCTAAGAGGGAAGCTCGCAACGAGGTGTTTGGGCTACTACGCAATGTAAAGGACGGCAGGCTAACCGCCGACTTTGGCACTGAGGAAGGATATGTATCTCAGCAAGTCAAGTTTGACTGGCTTATAGGGACAACTCCTGTATTCACTCAGTATAAGCAAATGGAGGACTTACTAGGGGCTAGATATGTAGACCTTAATTGGCAGACTGGCAATAGGGAAGAAATGGCATTTATGGCTGCCCTCAATAGCCCCAAAATGCCAGAAATAAGGGATGCCATCGCCAAGGCAGCTTGTGAACTGATTGATAAAGCTAAACTAAGGCAAGAGTTATTCCCGAAAGATTTGTCTGAAGAAGACATAAGGTTCATTAGCGACTGGGCTGACTTAACTGCTCGGCTAAGAACTCCTGTCGCCAGAGATGCGCAGCATAGGATTAGGTTTCGCCCAGAGCCTGAGGTGGGGACAGATTTAGCGCAGGCATTTACAAGGATTGCTCAGGGATTAAGATTACTGGACGAGAGCCGTTACGAACCCTACATTGCTAGACTAGCGCAAGATTCCATCCCCTACTTTAGACGGCAAGTAATAACGGAACTACTAAAAGGCGAAGACAAGGAAACAGGTCTTACGGATACGCTTACTGCTTCAGCACGCACCTACGAGTTACAAGACCTTGCGGAGCTTGGAGTCGTCAAAAAGGTAGACAACAAGTGGTGCATCGTTCCTGAGCTAAAGGGCAGAATTAGGGCATTGGCAAGATACTGGATGTTATAATTTGCTTTTCACGGATTTACCCCCCACATATATATATCTATGTTTATTACTATATGTTAGGTGTAATTGCGAGAAATGACGAACAATAAAGATGGCACAAGCCCAGCAGTGACCGCATTCATTTTAGTAGCATTAATAGTCGGAAGTGTTACCGCAGCATTTGTCGGCACTCCTTATGGAGTCTTTGCAGGCGCCCTTTGTGGAATCTTTTTTGGAACCATAGCAGGCGGAGTGGTAGCAGGAATTATAGAAATGTTTTGGGGTGGGGACAGGCAGACCCAATCTAGCTACACTCCTACACTTCCGACAACAGAAGCAAATTATGTAGGAAACAAAAAGACCAGAGTTTTCCATTGCCCCGATTGTTACCAAGCTCAACATATTACTTATGAAAACGAAATATGGTTCGAGTCTGTAGCGGATGGCATAACGAGAGGTTATAAACCCTGCAAACTCTGTAATCCTGAATCAGAACAGTAACTAAATATTCTGACTATTTATCTCTTACTAAGAGATAAACGGTCTGCAAGCCCACAGCTACTGCAAGCCCAAGGATAACCCAAGCTAAACTAGTTTTGCCGAGCCAAAATAGCTCATTAACTATCACGATAATGACGATTATGAGAGAAGCCCATAGTAGATATTTCCTGCCCACTTATCCTTTGCCCTTTTTTACTGTGGAAAACACGCTTAATTATACCACTGTCGTGCCTGCCTTCATGGGGTTCGTGGGGGGTACTTGTTTGAAAGAGACGAGTCCTGCTGGTTTTTCACAGTTACTTCAGTTTCGCAGGTTTGAATATTACTGTTTGTACTGTTTGTATCCCCTCCACATGCGCTTTCCATGCCTCTGAGAGAGACATTTTCCCGTAGAGAGACTTTTCACCAGATATATAGTGGGCTAGGTTGCAGTACAATTTAGCGTTAGTGTCACCACTAAAAGAAAAAGAACCTCTATAGACAGTATAAGTATAATCTGACTTAATTGAAAAACTGAAGCTGTTTCCTGCCTGAATTCTGCCCGAATCAACAACACGTTCCTCACTTTCCTTCTTGGCTGTAATTAATAATACCGCCTCTCCAGATTCTACTACTAGCTTGCCGCTAATGACTTCACCCTTCGCCAGCCTACTGCTAAATCCAATGCCATAGACTCCTTCTAGGTCAGTCTCTTTGAAGCCATAGACGTATTCATACCAAACCGCAGGGCTGTTGATAAGAGCTATTGCTCCCCCGACTACAAGTAAAAGACCTACTATCAGCAATGCAAGATATAGGGGTTTAATGTATAAGCGACCAATTCTTAGCTTTCCCATATCCTTCCCACCCAGTTAGGCAAACTAGCTTAATTATACCACATCGTATCTACGCTTCGATGGGGTTCGTGGGGGGTACTTGACAACTTAGTTATAAAGAATTAAATTCAAGCTGAACATAAATAACTAGCCATCGAGAGAGCATCGATGCCACGTAAAGTCAGCAACCTTAATTGGTTTCAACAACACCTCAATGGGACTACCGTATTAGCTATACTACTGGGATTCACAATCATTGGATTTGGGAGTCTGGAAGCACTGGAAACCGTAGTTGGCGGTCTTGGCTCCTTATTCTTCCGCATCTTTGAAAACACATTTGATAATAGGGAGTTAGTTCACATTCTTGTCGGTCTCGTCGTGTGTTTGCCCGTATTAGGCTGGACGATTAAGCAGAAAAAAAGGAGTTTGTGGTGGATTCTCATAACTCTCATTCCATTCGGGTGGATTGGGTTTCTTTTCCTTAGCGATAAAGAATTGAATAAAGCTAAAGAAAGAATGGAACAACTCCAAGCTAAAATAATTGACCTCAACAACTCTCCCCGTTCTGTGAAACATTGGGACATGGTAATTAGCGATGCTAAAAGCCTAGGCTTGGAACTACCCTTTAGCAATGCGAAAAGTGCAGTGAAGAAATTGCAGCAGGACATCGATGACTTAGAGAAGGAATTAAAGGAACTGAGGGAGAAATATCCACAGTTAGTACTAGAAGTAAAGCCCTCGACTAATCGGTGGGGACGGGCACGACAAGCTCTTTGTTGCGTAGGCATTATTGCTGTGGTAGTGGTAATGGTATTTGCTGCAAATTATGACCTTCCTGTTATTGGAGAGTATTCGGAGTTAGTTTTCCCTGAGGCAACAAGGAGCGCTGGGCTTTTACGGGTAGAGATAAAAGACTACAGTAATGCCCCCTTGTGGGTAAGAATAGGCTCAGAACACAATCTAATTCCCGCTTATCTCGGTGTTTTCTTGTTATATGGTGCTCTCAAGAAGTAACGCTTCAACCTAATTGTGCAGTTCAGGACAGCGGTGCCTTATAGAACTTCAAGCTATCCTGAAATGTAACAGACCTTGTATATCTCTGCACCATTTCCAGCGATTCCCATCTGCCCAAGTCCTTTATAGTCATGGTATCTACCCCAGCTTTCCTCAATAGACAGGCAAAGGTTCTCCTGAAGGTATGAGAGTTACAGGGCAAGCCAGTTTTAGCTTTAAGTTGCTTTAACATTTCCTCTATACCCCACTTGTTTATGCCCCATATATTACTACCGTTAGGCTGAAACTCGGTCAGCCATGCTTTAAGATGTTGGGCAGACAATTCACCAAATGGTGCATAGGCTTCTTTCCTACCCTTGCCCAGAACTCGTATAATGCGATTCTGCCAGTCTATATCACTCGGCTTGATATTCGTTAGCTCGGAAAGTCTTAGCCCGCTCTCAGTGAATAGAGCAACGATAGCCTTATCTCGAAGGTTAGGGCAAGTGTCAATCAGAGTAATAACTTGTTCTACCGTTAGGCTGGGCAGTATCAAGTTGGGGACTTTGGGAGCGTCTACCCAGCTTATTGGGTTTACCCTATCACTAAAGTTAAACCCAGACCTCGGACTATAAAGCCAGCGATAAAATGCTCTTAATGCCCGAAAATATGCGTGTTTACCACCTTCAGAACAAGACAGTGAATTCAGGAAAGAATTGACGGCTCCAGAACTTGGGGCAAGCCCTAAGCGTAATACAGCTTTCTTAAGATACCCTTCGTAGAATTCAAGTGTTCTTTGAGAGAGTCCCTCACGCCTTGACTTCAGGAATAACTGAATAGCTTGGCATGGTTCAAGGTTAGTGTGTCTCTGCCCCTGCCCTTTGAAATCTTGTAGTGCTTGAAGCAGTTTCCTTGATGGTGGGCACTTACCATGCTTAACCTGAGAAATGTAGGATTTGCTAAAATTACTTAACTCTGCAAGCCTAGTAACTGACAGTTTGTTAAGTAGTTTGAATACGTTAGGCGGGACTTCAAATCCGTCGGGGGGCATTAGGAGTGTCTTCGGTGGGTTCGACTCCCATGCGCTCCCGCCAGTATTTTACCGAATTTCTTTTCCGAGTCCCACCGTAACGAACCGCATAATCACCAAACTCTGAGGATAGCTTGAAGTTCTACAAAGCACTACTATCATAAACCATCACAGTTTAACGGCCTCGATAGCTCTATAACACACAGTTGTAGGTAAGTTACGCTCTATCTAGGTTTAAACATGCTATTTCCTGCACGTTCTGTGGAGCTACAATTATGAGTAAACGAACAGGGATTAATATAGGGCATAGTATACACTAAGTACTATGCTCGTCTAACCACTCTGCGATATACACCCCCATAAATGGAACCCCTTTGGTGAATGTCGTTCCTTCAGTCAGTGCTATTAAACGGTTATCTATCTCAACTGCTGTGGCCTTGATACAGCGCCAGTTTCCTTCTGTGTCCTTCACGACACAGTCAGAGATGGCTTCCTGCTCCTCAACAGCCTCCTTAAGAACCAGGTCATCAATAAACCCCTCAGTCCTGGCGACATCCTCTTCCTTGCGTATCGCAGCCTCTCTACTTCCAAACGGACCTCTTACAACACCCCCATCCCATAGTTCTTCAACGTTCCAGGTGATTTTCCCTTCGCTTTTAACTAACCTATAGCCCCTCTCTTTAGACTGACTTTTTTTCTCTTGCATCTATCCTCCCCCCTTGCTTTATTCGATCTATTTAGGCTATTCAAATACTGTGACTTACGTTTAATCCTCGACGAAGAGTTAGTCAATACTTAGAATATTTATTGTATAGAGAAATAACCAAGGTAGGTTAAGTTTAAGGATAGCTTGAATCTCTCTTCTTCAATAAAAGCCGCTGAATCCTAATACAACTATTACGGGAGTCTATCCATATCTGTGCGAGTCTTCATATAGGTTGCATATGGGGCAGCCTCATCAAGCGACACCCCCATATCAACAAGGCAACCTTCGCAAATTACTTTATTCTTGTACACGTAGACTTTACCTAGATACTCAAAGGCCTTGACTTCCTAGAACCCACGGTCACACTTTTCGCATTTGATTATTTTATCGCTGGAACCTCCTTCCCTGTTTTTTTTATCAAATTAATAAACATCGTGGCGTAAATTTAGTACTTATTGATAAATTTGTCAATACCCAAAGGGGAGATTAATTGAAATATCCCTGGTTATTCTGTCTCCCATGCGCTCCCGCCAAACAAACTATTCGCTTAATTCCTTTCTGGAGCCCTGCTGTAACGCTAAACTAGGTTGGTAAACAATAGGATAGCTTGAAGCTATATTTTGCCATTGCCAATTGAAAGACACCAGAAATACCCGCTTTGATGACTTCCCAGAACACTGTAAGAGAGTCGCTAATTGACTTCATATGAGCGAGTCTCAATTAGTTCAATACACCCCCGTGCATTAAGTATTTTCAGAATAGACAACATCAATAAAAATTTTCACAATCTGGGCACAGTGTTCGACAAGTTCGTCACGGTTGTAACAAACAAAAGGGTATTGCAGAACTAGCTGTTCTTCTAGACTCTCCGTGAATACAGGTGCTCTTTTCACAAACCTCTCGTAAACTTGCTCTTTTGTTAAGCTAATAGTCATGGCTTCACCTCCACATTATCAAAGGCTATTCCATTTCGAGTGGCTAAATTATACTCCTTTACATATGTATGTCAATACCTTGAAAAAACTAATTTGGGCAGGAATACTCGTTCTGAATAGATAGGGAATACATTATACTTATCTCCAGTGTTAGATAGAGGATAGCTCCACTCCACTCCCTCCTTCATACGAATCTACAGTGGCTGTCTGCTCTCAGTACAGCACCCGCTCGTCGCCGACACGGCGGGTCATCTTTTTTTCATCAAGATGTTCTAAGAGAGCCAGTGCATACTTGCGGCTGGTATTAAACAAATCCCGGAATTCGCCAACAGTCACCTTACCGTGAGTCTTTATATGGTCAGTAACTTTTTCCACCATCTCATTGTAGGCTGAAGTGGAAAAGACCACGCTGTCACTCATCTTTACCACCTGGCGTTGCTCAATGAGCAAATTGAGTAAATCAGGCTCAGGTATCTGGTCGCTGGGGGGTGTATAAGGATTCTTTACTAAGGATTGTAAAAAGGCGTCAACCTTGTCCTGTTGAGCCTGGGTAAGCTGAACCTGAAACGCAGAAAGGCGAACATTCAACCCTTCCTCGCTTAAAACACCTTCATCAGAGAGCTTTTGCCAGATGGACGGGGAGTATCTACCCAGCTTCAGACGGCTGCCCAGTTCTGCTTTAGGCATACCCAGTCGGGTAGGAAACTTCCGGTGGTAGTCCTTAAGTATGGCGGTTGCCTGTTTAATCAAGCGTTCCCACCCAGGTGCTGTAAAGAGCAGGCGCTGCTCCCCCTGTCCCACCCCTGTTACCTTCGCCTGCTGGATAAGTGATTCGAGTGCTGACCGAACTTCATCGTCAGGCAGGTCACTTTGAGATATAAGGGCTGGCAGTTCCAGTGACTGCCTGGTTTCCAAGAGCGACATAATGACTTCTTCAGCAGTGCCTTGCTCTTTGACTTCCAGGCCCTGAATGATGGCAGGACGATGACGGCGAAGCCGTTTAGTGTGGGAATCAACGACTTTACCACCACCAAGAGTATCCATAGATGAACGGATAATGAAGTAGTCACCCTTGACCAGTGCCACTGGCTTACTTAACACCAACTGCACCCAGGTAGTCGCACCAGCCTCAAGCTTTTCTGTCTCTAACAAACGAACTTTTGCTATCACCTCAGCAGCCCCGGTATGAAAACTAACGGTAGCATTATGAGGCAGGGGGCGGCGGAGATGGGGAAGCAGACGAAGCCGCGCACTTAACATCGTGGTAGGTATAAGCCAGCCAGGCGTGGTGAGAACATCCCCACGCTGCAACTGTGAGGTGGCGATACCGACCAGATTGACGGCAACCCTACTGCCGGGAGTGGCTATATTAACGCGGGTCTTATGCGTCTGTAATCCCCGTATCCGTGACTTTAGGCCGGGAGGGACAATCTCCACCTCCTGACCCAGAGAAAGCGAGCTGTCTATTAACGTTCCGGTAATTACAGTGCCGGAGCCAGCTATGGTGAAAACCCTGTCTATGGGTAGTCTTGGCCTGCCTATATCATTTCTGGGCTCGGTAGAGCTTAAGAGCTCGTCTATAGTCGAGACCAAGTCAGGCAAGCCTTCCCCGGTTACTGCTGAAACAGCAACAATAGGAGCTTGAGATAAGGCAGTAGAGCTGATTAGCTCCTCTACATCCATTCTGACCAGCTCCAGCCACTCATCATCTACCAGGTCTTTCTTGGTGATGACCACAATCCCTCTTTGTATTCCGAGCAGGTCTAGAATGGCCAGATGCTCCCTGGTTTGAGGCATTACCCCTTCGTTGGCAGCTACAATAAGCAGGGCTAAATCAATACCACCCACTCCAGCCAGCATATTCTTGACGAATCTCTCGTGCCCGGGAACATCAACAATTCCCACTTCCTGCCCGCTGGGCAGCTTTAGCCAGGCGAAGCCGAGGTCAATGGTCATACCCCGTTCTTTTTCCTCGCGCAATCGGTCAGGGTCTATCCCGGTCAGGGCTTCTACCAAGACTGACTTGCCATGGTCTATGTGCCCAGCAGTGCCCAATACAAACATATTGTCCTCACTTGCCGTATTAATGGACTAATGATGGAAAAGCCTTGTTCCAGAAAAGACCATCACCATTCCGTAGTCGTTACAGGCCTTTATCACATCATTGTCTCGTATAGAGTTGCCAGGCTGAACAACATACCTGACCCCGCTCTGGCGCGCCCGGTCGATAGTATCGCGGAAGGGTATAAAGGCATCCGAGCTCAGGGAAACTCCTCTCACTTTATCCAGCCAATCCCGTCTCTCCTGAAAGGTAAGCTGAGGTGGAACCTTTTCGAGCGCATCTTCAATGGTTTTCTGCTCCATAGGGGTCAGCCTTTCCTGAAGGTACAGGTCGATGGCATTGTTACGCTCCGGTCGCCCGACGCCTTTTCGCCACTTGAGACTAAGGACGGTGGGATGCTGACGCAGGAACCAGCGGTCGGCTTTGTCCCCAGCCAATCGTGTGCAGTGGATTCGCGACTGCTGCCCAGCCCCCACCCCTATTGCCTGGCCATCAAAGGCAAAACCGATAGTATTGGATTGCGTATACTTGATTGTAGTAGTTATTACTATCAGGTCTCTTACCGCTAATGGCGTCAATTCCTTATTTTCAGTGACGACATTCTTAAAAAGATTAGCGTCTATCAGCAAATCGTTCCGCTTCTGTTCAAACCTAATCCCAGAGACTTCTCTTATCTCCAGGGCTTCCGGTTCATAATTGGCGTCGATTTCAATTACCACATACCTGCCATTTTTCTTCTTCTTTAGTATATCAAGAGCCTTTTCTTCGTATCCAGGGGCGATAACTCCGTCAGAAACCTCACGACTTATTAGCCGGGCAGTCGGCACATCGACCTTATCGCTCAATGCTACCCAGTCACCGTAAGAAGATACCCTATCGGCGCCCCTTGCCCTGGCGTAGGCAGCAGCCAGTGGGGACAACTCCAAATCATCAACAAAGTATGACTTCCTCAGTACGTCACTCAATGGAATGCCGACAGCCGCGCCAGCCGGACTGACATGCTTAAAGGATGCCGCCGCCGGCAGGTTCAGCGTTCGTTTCAACTCTCTGACCAGTTGCCATGAGTTGAGAGCATCAAGCATATTGATGTACCCCGGAGCACCGTTCAGGACCTTAAAGGGAAGCTCACCTTCCTGACGATAAATCTTGGCGGGCACCTGGTGAGGATTGCACCCATATCGAAGAACAATCTCTGTATGCCCCATATCTTTACCTCCTTTTGTTTCTAGAGGACATAGCGTGGCTGTCCAGTAAGCCTACTACCATCCTTCTCCTCTTGCTTTATTACAAGGGATTTATTCTAAGACGCTGCTCTCAAATACCTTTTAAATCGGCAGCTAAATCCTGCAGAGCCTGGAGCACAATTTCGTCCTCTTCCGGCAGGACAGAGCGCGGGTCAAGGAGCAGAACATCCTCGCTGATGCGACCAATAATCGGACATTTTTCATTTCTCCGCAGTCTGAGAGCCAGCGTCTGCCCCATATTCCGGCCTTTTTTCTTACCTCCCCCGATAGCCACCAGCTTGGTCGGCAGGGTGCTCCCCGGCAGGCTGCCACCCCCCACCATGCTCTCCCCGTCTATCACCTGAGCCAAACCGCCGAGAGCTTCAGCCCATATTCCAGCCCGCCGCTCAATCCCCTCCAGTGGTGCCGAAATCATTTGCCACACCGGGATTTTCTTTGTTGCTTCACCTTTTAAGTAGTGAATCAAGGTGGCTGCCAGACCAGCTAATCTCACCTTATCAATTCGTGCTGCTCTAGCCAGTGGATGCTTCTTTAGCTTTTCGATAAGCTGCTTCCTGCCAACGATAATCCCTGCCTGAGGGCCACCTAGCAGTTTATCTCCAGAGGAGAATGCCAGTCCAACACCGACAGCCACGCTTTGCTGCACCATGGGCTCTGGAGCAAGACCAAAGGCAGTCGTATCCAGGAAACAGCCACTGCCCAGGTCATCAAGGACCGGGAGGTCATACTGCTGACCAAGAGCTACCAGCTCCTCAATAGTAACAGAATGGGTAAAACCTGTTATTTGGAAGTTACTGGAATGGACCCGCATTAGTGCTACTGTGCGTGGAGTTATCGCCTGTTCATAATCAGCGATATAGGTGCAGTTGGTGGTACCTACTTCAACCAGCTTTGCCCCACTTTGACGCATTACATCGGGAATACGAAAGCTGCCGCCAATCTCCACAGCCTCCCCTCGGGAGACAATCACCTCTTTTCTCCTGGCTGAGGCAGTTAGACCCAGTAACACCGCCGAGGCATTGTTATTTACCACCAGAGCTGCCTCAGCTCCGCTTAGCTGGCACAAAATCTGCTCGATATGAACATGACGAGACCCCCGTCTTCCGCTATCAAGGTCGAACTCCAGATTAGAGTAGCCCTTGGATGCCGTATCCATAGCCGCTATCGCTTCCTGGCTTAGCGGTGCCCGCCCCAGATTGGTATGGATTACTACCCCGGTAGCGTTGATAACCGGACTCAGGCTGGGATTCTCCAGTCTGTGTAGTTGAGCAGAGATGGATTCCACTATCTCATCAATAGGAGAGCACTTATTACCAGCAATAATGGCTAGCCGTTCACGCTCCAGTTGCTGCCTGACCAGGCTCACCAGCAGCTCGTGCGGATAAGTTTCGGCAAGCTGCTTAATCCGCCCTTCTGAGATAAGTCTGTCAACACTGGGCAGGTGCCTAAATTCGCTATTCATCAATACTCTCGCTTATTTTAACATATCCACACTCACCTTGCTAAACCTGACTGTTTATAAAACCCCATCCCCCTTTATCCCCCTTCCCCTTGATAAGGGGAAGGGGGAAAGAAATTAGAAAGAGGGGCTGACGCCCCTCTTAACATCCTATCATGATTACCTATATTAAACTAACTCAGTATGGGAACCTTCCTTATCAGGAGCTTGTATCTGAGAGCGTATCTCTCTGAGGCGAGCCAATCTCCTATCTACTGAAATGCGCAGAGAGGCAACATCCCATCCCCAACCAATATATCTTAACTTTTCATCGCTTGTTACATCACCTTGTTCAGCAACAATATAACTAGCATATCGGGGCAACATTTCCCAAACAGCTTCCTCTACACTATCCAACCAATGATGCACATCTCTTCCTAGCTCACTTGCGTCAAAATCTGATGTCTGCATTTGCCCAGTCAATATTTCTCCGAGTTGTATAAGGCTGTCTAAACGATGTATCTCTTGAGATGTGTATTGACCACCTTTAATATGATTGGTTCTGTCTAATATTGTAATATCTGCCTTTGTCGTAATAGGTGTTCTGAATCTAATTTTTAGTATTAGAGGCCATGCACTCCAAATTAGTAATCCTACACCGACTACACCAAGACCTATCGCCAGTGGAAGTGAGGTATAACCACTCAACTGTAATGCTCCTTCACCAAGTAGAACAACAACTGCTCCAATAATTTTCCAATGACGCATACCCCTATTCTACCACTTTCACAATTTTTGACAACATTATGTATATTGGTTTATTACGGTTGGGTTGATGAGCATAAAATGGATTAGTCGAAAAGTGCCTAAAAAGGGGATAAAAAGGGGCGAAAGCCCCTTTAATAAAATTTACTTCCCTCTCCCCTTTACAAGGGGAGAGGGATACAGGGTGAGGGGTTAACAGATAAGAACTTAAGTGGGTGAGGTTCGTGAACTATCTCGTGAATGGCTTTGCTTTCTCAAGGGTAGGAATGTTAGAATACCGTAGGAAGCTGGGGTTCATATCTAGCTTTGGTAATGGAGAAGACAATGACTGAGGGAAAAGAATTACGCCTAACCGAAAGCGTTCGCGGGTCTGGTTGAGCTTCCAAGATAGGTCCGGGAGACCTGAATAAAGCTTTGTGTGACCTGCCTTTGCTATCTGACCCAAATGTGATTTGTGGCATGGAGAGCCTGGACGATGCCGGTGTCTACAAACTGACGGAGGAACTGGCTATCATTCAGACCCTAGATTTCTTCACGCCCATAGTTGATGACCCCTACATGTTTGGCCAGATTGCCGCTGCCAATGCCCTGAGCGATGTCTACACTATGGGGGGTAAGCCACTAACGGCGATGAATATCGTTTGTTTTCCCATAGAATCCATGGATATCTCAGTTCTTAAGGATATACTCAGAGGTGGCATAGATAAGATGGCTGAAGCGAAGGTAATACTGATGGGAGGACACAGTATAGATGATACCGAACTTAAATACGGGCTTTCTGTTACTGGCACCGTGCACCCTAAACAGCTTGTGACCAATTCGGGTGCCAAGGCAGGGGACAAACTGATATTCACCAAACCGCTAGGGACTGGAATAATAAACACTGCCGTGAAAGCGGGAGTGGTTGATGAGCAAACAGCAGCCAGGGTTACAAAGTGCATGGCAGCATTAAATGACAAAGCTTCAGAGCTGATGCAGGAGACAGGGGTTCATGCCTGTACCGATATCACCGGTTTTGGCTTTCTTGGCCACACTGTCCAGCTAGCCCAGCACAGCCAGATAGGCATCAACATCAATATCGCTGCTATCCCCTTCTTCCCGGAGGCAGGCGAGTTTGCCAAGCAAGGACTGTGCCCGGCTGGCCTACACCGGAATCGGGAGTTCTACTCCCCTTGTGTAAGAATTGACAGTGAAATACCTATTCACATGCAAGACATCCTCTTTGACCCTCAAACCTCGGGAGGGCTAATAATCTCTCTGGCACCCAAGAAAGCAGAATTGCTGCTCAAGAGATTGCAACAAGCAGGCATAGAGGATGCCGCTATTGTTGGAGAGGTAGTCAGCAAACCGAGCGGGGTGGTTACTGTCAAGTGATAGCACATGGTCCTCCCAGGTTAAGTTATTAAAACCCCACCCAATTATAATCACCCTCTTTAAAGCCAGTCCAGAGACCAATGATTGATTATCTTAGAGAGTGGTATGGCAAAAGATAGACTTTACCGGGACAGAAATCTCCAGGTCATCTTCGGGGTAACCCTGATGGCAGTGCTGGGGGTATCCAGTATCACCCCTGCCTTTCCCAGTATTACGCGTGAGCTGGGTATCACCGGCGGTCAGGTAGGGCTGCTTATCACCTTCTTTACCCTGCCCGGTGTAATCTTAGCACCCTTACTAGGAGTGCTGGCCGACCGCTTTGGCCGGAAGAGGATACTGGTGCCTTCTCTCTTTCTCTTTGCTATCGCCGGCGCGGCCTGCACCTTTATCCGCGACTTCAATCTGCTCCTTGGAATGAGAGCTATCCAAGGCATAGGAGCAGCCTCACTTGGCTCTATCAACGCTACTATCATCGGTGACCTTTATTCAGGAGAGCAACGGGTTGAAGCAATGGGACTCAACACCAGCGTACTCAGTATTGGTACCGCTTCTTACCCAGCCATAGGTGGTGCCTTAGCGCTGCTGGGCTGGAATTACCCTTTCCTCCTCTCAATAATAGCTGTCCCGATAGGTATTCTGGTGCTCACCTCCCTCAAGAATCCCGAGCCCAAAAATTCCCAAGATATGAAGGAATACCTCGTTGGCGTATGGAGATACCTCAAGGATATCAGGGTTGCTGGCCTGTTCGCCGCCGGGATACTCACCTTTGTCATTCTTTATGGAGCCTATCTCACCTATTTTACTCTACTCATGGGAGAATCCTTCGGTGCTTCGTCCTTTATCATTGGCATTGTTATGTCTAGTTCATCACTAACCAATGCTGCTGTTGCTTCACAACTGGGTAGAATAAACAGGTGGTTCTCTTTATCCACTATCATCAAGACTGCATTTGCTCTTTATGCCCTGGCTATGGTCCTCATCCCACTGATGCCCAACCTGTGGCTCCTCTTGATACCAACTATCATCTTCGGCACGGCTGGCGGAGCCAATTTACCCAGCATCCAGACATCGGTTGCTGGACTCGCCCCGCTGGAGTACCGGGCAGCATTTATGTCTTTAAACGGCACTATGCTCAGACTGGGACAGACTATTGGCCCCCCACTCATGGGACTTGTCTATGTTTATCAAGGATTGGATGCTACCTTCTTTGCCGCAGCCGCTCTAGCACTATTAGTACTCCTCGTAGCTACGGTATTTGTGAAGAAAAACCCAGGCTAAAGGTTAACAATCTCCCTGCTATATGATATTCTATACAATGACGGTCGTTAAAGATACTTGGGCAGAGATTTTTAGCATAGAGGAATAGAATAGGAGACAAAATGGAACTTGATGACATAACCATATCCCGGGCAATAACCGAAAGCTTTATGAAAGATTTCATGGAGGCGATGGAGGTTGAAGTCGCTATAGTTGGAGCAGGACCGGCTGGCATGACGGCTGCTTACTATCTGGCGAAGGCTGGGGTGAAAACAGTGATATTTGAAAGGCAGCTCCGTGTTGGTGGTGGTATGCCTGGCGGAGGGATGATGTTCAATCGCATCGTGGTGCAGGAGGAGGGGAAAAAACTGCTGGACGAGTTTAACATAGCAACCAAAGAATACAGAAAAGGCTACTATATTGCTGATTCTCTGGAGGCTACCTCAACTATTTGCTCCCAGGCAATAAAAGCTGGAGCAAAGATTTTCAATTTAATAAGTATCGAGGATGTGATGATAAGGGAGGAAGACAGGATAACCGGCCTGGTGCTGAATTGGAGTGCCACTTCATTAGCGGGACTGCATGTCGACCCGTTAACTATAAGGTCGAAGATGGTAATAGATGCTACCGGGCATGCCAGCGAGGTTTGCCATATCGTTGTTAATAAAATCGGTGCCAGACTAAAGACAAAGACAGGTGGAGTAACCGGGGAAAGACCGATGTGGGCCGAGGTGGGAGAAACTAAAATAATCGAGAATACCCAGGAGGTCTATCCTGGTTTAATAGTTGCTGGTATGTCAGCTAATGCTGTTTTTGGAGCCCCCAGGATGGGACCTATCTTCGGAGGCATGCTCTTATCAGGAAAAAGAGCTGCTGAGATAGCCATGGACATCTTATCTAAAAAGTAAGTTGAGGGCTTCTTATTATCTCGCATAATTTCGGTAGAATCGGACAGACATCATTAAACCTTTCTGTAAGTATAAAAGAAATGAATACGATAAAAGTAGTTGTAGCCATGAGTGGTGGGGTTGATTCATCCGTTGCTGCGGCTCTTCTTAAAGAGAAGGGCTATCAGGTCAGCGGAGTAACAATGAAAATATGGGATGGTGAAGTTTTCCCCGGGGATGGGACACGCCGCGGCTGCTACGGACCGGGTGAGGCAGAGAACATAGAAGATGCCCGAAAGGTATCAAAAATTCTAGACATCCCATTCTATATCCTTGACCTGAGACAGGAGTATAAAGCCGAAGTTCTGGATTATTTTTACCACGAGTACCTATCAGGGAGGACACCAAATCCATGCCTGAGATGTAACCACAAGGTTAAATTTGATGCCCTGCTTGGAAAGGCTCAGGATAGCGGTATTGAATTTGATTATTTTGCCACCGGACACTACGCCAGGGTAGAATATAATAAAGAGAGGCAACGCTATCTACTGAAAAAGGCTAGGGACTTAAGCAAAGACCAGTCCTATTTTATCTCCTCTTTGTCTCAGGCACAGCTTGGTCGCTCGCTCTTCCCTATCGGCGACTACACCAAGGACGAGATAAGAAATATAGCTTGTGACTTTAGATTAGGAGTTAATAATAAGTCGGAGAGTCAGGATTTTATCGCCGGCGGTTATCGCTCTCTTGTCGAGGCAGCGCAGCCGGGACTAATTCTGGATAAACAGGGAGATATACTGGGAGAGCACCGGGGAATCCCTTTTTACACCATAGGGCAGCGTAAAGGGCTGGGCATAGCAAGCAAAGAGCCCCTATATGTTACTGACATCGACCCAGAAACAAATGCCATCACTGTTGGTACCAGAGAAGAAGTGTACCAAGATGAGCTTATAGCTTCAGGGCTAAACTGGATAGCCATAGAAAGACTGGAGCAACCGATTAAGGTCAGGGCAAGGATAAGATATGTTCATCAGGAAGCTGAGGCAACAGTAACGCCTGTAAACAAAGATAAAGTTTATGTAAAATTTAAGGAGCCTCAGATGGCAATTACCCCTGGCCAGGCGGTGGTCTTCTACCAGGGAGATATGCTGGTGGGAGGTGGAACGATAGAGAGGACAAGAGCCAGAGATGAGATAGACGAGATAAAGGCAGACAAAAATGGAGAGCGAAATAGAAAAGATTCCCATACTAAGGATTACCGAGGAAAGCAGAAGTAACATTGATGATGTGGTCGTTAGAGAATTTCCCCTTACCATCATCTTAAACAACGAAGAGCTGGTAACCCTGCTTTGTTCCCCTAGAGATTTGAACTATTTAGCCGTTGGTTTCCTCTTCTCCGAAGGTTTACTTGAAAGCAAAGGCGAAATCAAGAAGATAACAGTTGATGACCAGAAAGGTGTGGTGCGGGTGGAAACCGATAAAGACAGAGCATTAGCTAATAACCTTATATTCAAGCGATTGATAACATCGGGTTGCGGGAGGGGGGCTTCTTTCTACAGTGCCGCTGATGTGCAGAACCAGGCAAAAATAGAGTCCAGAATTAAAATATCAGCTCGCCAGGTTCTGTCTCTAATGAGAGACTTCCAGCATCAGTCCCAGATTTATAGAACAACAGGCGGTGTACACGGCGCTGCCCTGTGTGATACCCAGAGCATTCTGGTTTTCAGCGAGGACATAGGCAGGCATAATGCTATTGATAAAATCTTTGGAGAATGCCTCCTAAAAGATATACCAACAGATGAACGGCTAGTAATCACCAGCGGCAGAATCTCCTCGGAGATATTGCTCAAGGTAGCCAGGAGAAATATTCCTATAATTATCTCCAAATCCGCCCCTACCGACCTGGGAGTGAAGCTAGCCAATGATTTGGGAATAACTCTACTCGGCTTCGTCAGAGGAAAAAGGATGAATACCTACACCAACGAATGGAGGATATTGAGCGATGGCAAATAGTGATGCAGCACTCCTAGAGAAGATTGAAAGCCTCAAAAAAAGAAGAAACGCCATTTTTCTGGTACATAACTATCAACTGGGCGAGGTTCAGGATATAG
>CAYNFT010000023.1:0-5754 GCA_964396535.1 uncultured Dehalococcoidales bacterium
CCAGTGACCTCTGCGATGTCAACGCAGTGCTCTAACCAACTGAGCTAACCGCCCTTACCGTAAGAATTATTTTACCAAATGCCCTAATCACAGTCAAACAAATAAAACCGAGCGCCCAAAACAGGTTTGTAAACAATCCCCTACCCCACCAGAGAAGATAACTGCCCTTACACGTATCATAGCCTGACTTATCCTACGTTCAGAAATGAGCTACGCATGCCTTCCAGTCTTTGCTCTACTATCAATGAGACTTACGATAAAAAGAAGTAGCAGGCTGACAAGAAGGCTAGCCAAATCCAGATACTTTATGCCAAATAGCTTGCTGATGAGAGCGGCTGCACCGCCGCCGATAATTGCCACCAGTGCACCTAGAGGGGTTACCTTCAATCGGTCCTTATAGAAACCGGCCAATATCGGCATAATCAGTCCGCCGGTGTACACGGTATAGGCAAAGAGGATAGCATCTACTATATCCTGCAAACGCCAGGCCAGAATTAAAGAAGCCACGCCTAAAACCACTATTCCCCAGCGAGAAAGAGCCAGCATTTTTTTCTGACTAAGCGAAGGTTTAAGTTGCCCTACTATATCCACGGTCAGTATGGTGCTGGCAGTCAGCAAGGTGGTATCAGCCGAAGACATAAACGCACAGAGCAGGGCAGCCAAAACTATACCGCCCACAAATGGGGGCAAAACCTCCTTTATTACTACAGGGAAAGCCTCCCCCGGTGAAATGTCAGGGAACAAAGCAGATGCCCCCATGCCGATGACAGTAATTGCCAGAGCAACAGGGATAATGAGCAAGGCTGTCCATAACGCTGAGGTTCTAGCTACCCTGCTATCCCTGGCACAAAACAACCTGGAATACATATCAGGCCCAACAACATAGGTTAAACCCACCAGAAAGAGGAGCACCATAAAATCATACCAGTCAAACTGAGAACTGAGTGGAAAAGCAAACTTTTCCGCTGAAAGTGTATCCCTTAAACCACCTAATCCTCCCAGGTTTACCAGTACCATGGCCAGTGCTGCAAAGATTCCAGCAAAAACTATTACCGCCTGCAAGCTGTCAGTCCTAATAATGGCATGCTGACCACCCACCAGGGTATAAACTACAAAGACCCCGGTAAAGAGCGACATCCATAATAGAGGGTTACCAATGCCCAAAATACCCATGATGCTCCCGGCAGCTATAATTTGAGCCGCTATAACACCTACCCAGGCAACAACGATAAGTATTGAACCGGCCAATGCCACCCGCTTATCATATTGTCTCTCTACCAGCTCGGGAAGAGTGTAAAGGCCGAACTCTCTCACCTTTCTGGCAAGGAAAATACCCAAAATCACCAGACCGATACTCCCGACCAGTAACCACCAGACCCCGGTTAAACCTTGAGTAAAGCCCAATTTGCTGGTCACCATAATGGCCGAGCCTCCAATGATGGTAGCAATTAACGAACCAGTAATGAACAAGGAGGAACCTTTCCTGCCGGCAACAAAAAAATCATCAACTTCCCTCGCATTTCTTCGGCTGACTATACCTATAGCAATCATAACGACAAAATAAACAGCAATAATTATCAGCTCAAGCATCGGGCATCCTTTCTCAAACTAAATTAGCCAACGCGCTAATTCCATCTAGAGTTTTGGTGCTATACAATGGTATACTCTATCAGACAAGAAGATAGATAAGCAATATGGGAGGCACAAAATGCCCGATGAAAAAGAAAAGGCCAAAGAATATGTTATACAGACCACCAGAGAGAAGGGTGTGAAATCAATAAGCCTGTGGTTCACCGATATCCTCGGCTTTCTAAAAAGTTTTGATATTACCCCAAGAGAACTGGAAAGTGTGCTGGTGGATGGCGCCGGCTTTGATGGTTCATCCATTGAAGGATTTGCCAGAATCGATGAGAGTGATATGATAGCTCTTCCCGACCCCGCTACTTTTCAAATCCTGCCCTGGAGTTTACCCCAGTACCCTGTAGCCAGGATGTTTTGTGACATTGTAAAACCTGGGGGTCAGGCTTTTGAAGGCGACCCCAGATATATCCTGAAGAGAAACCTTCAACGAGCCACCAGCCAGGGCTACACCTTCAATGTAGGACCGGAACTGGAATACTTCTACTTTAAAAATGCCGAGGGAACACTCACCCTGGATGAAGGCGGCTATTTTGATTTAACGCCTCCGGATATAGCCAGCGACCTGAGGCTAGAAACCGTACTTACCTTAGAACAGACGGGTATCAGCGTTCAATATAGTCACCATGAAGTAGCTACCAGCCAGCACGAGATAGACCTGCTTTATACTGATGCCCTAACCATGGCGGATAGCGTCATGACCTGCCGGTTAGCTATCAAGGAGATAGCTCAAAGGCATGGTATCTATGCCACCTTTATGCCCAAGCCTATATTTGGCGTCAACGGCAGCGGTATGCACGTGCACCAGTCGCTATTCAAGGGCAGTAAAAACGCATTCTTTGATGGAAAAGACCCATATTATCTTTCTCAAATAGCCAAGCACTACGCTGCTGGCTTGCTAAAGCACGCCCCAGAAATTACCTCAGTGGTTAGCCAATGGGTTAATTCTTACAAGCGTCTAATCCCCGGTTATGAGGCACCGGTATACCTCTCCTGGGCAAGGAGAAACCGCTCAGACATGATTAGGGTTCCTGAGTATCAGCCAGGAAAGGAAAACTCTACCAGAGTTGAATTCAGGGTTCCAGACCCCGCTTGCAACCCTTATCTGGCTTTCAGTGTAATGCTAGCTGCCGGCCTGGAAGGTATTGAGAAGAAATATGAGCTGACTGACCCTATTGAAGAGAATGTTTTTGAGATGAGTAGCGAGGAACGAGAGCAAAGAGGTATAGGCTCTCTGCCGGGGAACCTGTCTGACGCTATAAACCTAACTGAAGAAAGTAAGCTGGTAAGAGAAGCTCTTGGCGACCACCTTTTTGATAGCTTTATCAAAAACAAGAAGATTGAGTGGGACCAATACCGCGCTCAAGTAAGCGAATATGAACTTAAACGATATCTACCTATTCTCTAAGGCTGGTGAAAAAGCCCTAATGCGGACCTTAGCGTCACACCGATTGGGCCTATGTGCTATCGCTTTGGCTTCTGACTACCGACGACGGCAATCTCAACATCCTTACCACAGTGAGGGCAGGTTATATTAAGGGTAACAAGCTGGCTCATTACTCGCTCAGCAACTGCGGTAACTATAGAATCGATATTATCCAGACGCTGGTCCAACATATCTAAACGCTGCTTGATACGCTGAATATCTAACGCTTGCTCTTCGGCTACTCCAACGGGTTTATCTGCATCTGCCAAGACTGCATCCTCCAGAATTATAATCGAACTCATTATAGGTGACAGGTTGTGCTATGTCAAAGGTTAAATTCTATCTACCCCATCCCCCTTTATCCCCCTTCCCCTTGATAAGGGGAAGGGGGAAGAGTTTTCTGAAGAGGGGCTTTGCCCCTCTTATACTCCCTTGACAAACAATTAACCCCCTTGACAATGAACCCCCCTTGATACACAGTCTTCTTTCTAATGACCTTGATTTGGACAAAGGAGATAGCGTATACTAATCTAACATCAATAGAATAATGCTACCACGTATTGAACACGAAGGGGGTGCCCAAATGCCTGAGGTAGAAATTGGAAATGTGTCTGACTTCTTCGCCAGACCTGTGGTAGCCGGCATTGAACTAACAGCGCCTCTGAAAGCGGGTGACAAAATTCACATTACGGGTCACACCACTGATATGGAATTGACCGTTGAGTCAATGCAGATTGACAATGTGAATGTTCTAGAGGGTAAAGCCGGCGATGCTGTTGGCATCAAGGTCAGCGACAGGGTAAGGAGAGGAGACAAAGTCTATAAGGTTACCGACTGAAGTGTTATCCCGGTATCCCTTATCTTGTTTCCAGCAGCCTATCATTAACTAGCTTATATTTTTGAGCAGGTTAGCCATCTCGATGGCACCAACCGCAGCATCAAAGCCTCTATTTCCTTCTTTAGTCCCCGCCCGCTCAATGGCCTGCTCTAAAGTATCAGCAGTAATTATACCATAGGTAACCGGCAGCCCGGCGTCTAAACCTACCTTAGCAATGCCTTTGGTTACCTCAGCAGCAACATATTCAAAGTGAGGGGTTCCGCCACGAATCACAGCGCCAAGACAGATAATAGCATCATACCGCTTAGTCTGCGCTAATTTCCCGGCTACTAACGGAATCTCAAATGAGCCTGGCACCCAGGCAATATCTATATCCTCCTGGCTAACATCGTGACGAAGTAGAGCGTCCTTCGCCCCCTCCAGCAGTTTATTGGTGATAAACTCGTTAAAACGGGAGACAACCACCCCAAATTTTAGCCCCTTTCCCAGTAATACACCTTCAAAAAGCTTACTCATAGCTTCCTCCTTACTATAGGGTTTTTGGTAACCTCTTCCCCTTTATTATCTTCTATGTCAACCGGAGTTATTTGTCATCAACCTTTGGTATGTCTAAAAGATGACCCATTTTTTTCTTCTTTGTCTCGAGGTAACGACGATTATACGGGTTGGGAGAGGCAACAATGGGTACCTGTTCGATAACCTTTAGCCCGTAGCCTTCGAAACCAATAATCTTTTTGGGATTATTAGTGAGAAATCGAATTTCGTGCAAGCCCAGGTCAACCAGAATCTGGGCGCCAATACCATAGTCACGCAGGTCCGGAGCAAATCCTAAAGAGAGATTAGCCTCCACGGTATCCAGCCCATTATCCTGAAGAGCGTAAGCACGAATCTTATTATGGAAGCCAATGCCCCGTCCTTCCTGCCTCATATACAGTAAAACGCCTCGACCTTCTTTAGCGATATTTTGCATAGCCAGGGCAACCTGTTCACCACAATCACAGCGAAGACTGCCAAATACATCGCCAGTAAGACACTCACTGTGAACACGGACCAACACCGGTCCCGCAGTAGATATATCGCCCATCACCAGGGCAAGGTGTTCATCGGGGTCGATATCACTCTTATAAGCAATAGCTGTAAACTCACCGTACTTTGTTGGGAGCTTAGCTTCGGCCACCCGGTGCACCAGCTTCTCATGGTAGCGGCGATAGGCAATAAGGTCGGCAACACTGATAATTTTAAGGCCAAATTTCCCAGCTATCACTTCTAGCTGAGGCATCCGTGCCATGGTACCATCCTCATTCATAGTTTCACAGATAACACCGGCTGGATACAGGCCAGCCAGCCGGGCCAAATCAACTACGGCTTCTGTCTGCCCAGCCCGCACCAGAACACCTCCATCCCTCGCCCGCAGGGGGAACATATGCCCCGGCATAAGCAAATCATCAGGTTTGGTCTCCAGGTCAACGATAGTCTTGACCGTCTTCGCTCTGTCCGCCGCTGAGATGCCGGTACTCGTCCCATGTTTAGCCTCAACAGACACGGTAAAGGCGGTAGAGAATTTCGAGGTATTCTCCCCCACCATCATAGGAATTTTCAGTTCGTCCAGCCTCTTACCGATAACAGGCATGCAAATCAAACCCCTGCCATTCACGGCCATAAAATTTATCGCTTCAGGAGTAACCTTCTCCGCGGCTATGGCAAGGTCGCCTTCGTTCTCTCTATCCTCATCATCAACTATAATGACAAACTTGCCTGCCTTTATATCCTCAATAGCTTCGGGAATGCTTGATAGCCCCATACTTACCTCCAGTGGAAAATAGCATAAATTAACCTACTGAAAATCCGTGCT
>CAYNFT010000023.1:5764-24631 GCA_964396535.1 uncultured Dehalococcoidales bacterium
AAACTTGCCTGCCTTTATATCCTCAATAGCTTCTTTAATGCTTGCTAATCCCATTTTCTTACCCTCTCAACTCAGCACAAATTAACTCACTAGAAAGCCATGCTCCTGTAAGAAATCGGTGGTTATACCTGTACTGCGAGCCTGGCTAAACTGTTCCACATATTTGGCTATAATATCTACCTCCAAATTAACGGTGTCACCCACCTGCCTGCCGCCCAGAGTAGTGTGCTGGCGGGTATAATCAACAACAGAAACCTGAAATGAGCTATTATCTTTGGCCACCACAGTTAGGCTAACTCCATCAACAGCAATAAAACCTTTCTCCACTACATAGCGCATCACCTCGGGAGAAGCTTCAAATCTCATGAGCATTGCCTCACCATCCCACCCGACAGAGGCCACTCTTCCCGTCGCATCTATATGCCCCTGAACCAAATGCCCTCCCAAGGGCTTGCTAAGCGTCAGAGGCTTTTCCAGGTTAACTTTACCTCCGGCAGAGAGTAGCTCAAGATTGGTTCGCCTCAATGTTTCTGACATTATGTCAACAGAAAAGGATTTATTATCAAGACTGGTTATGGTCAGGCATACTCCGTTAACAGCAATGCTTCCACCCATCTCTAACCCCTGTAGAATGTCAGCAGCGGCTATAGTAACCTTACCGTATTGAGCCAGAATAACCCTACCCACCTCTTCTACAATCCCGGTAAACATCTATACTCCTTATCAAGAATACTAAGAAAGCCCCTATAAACTTTTTCGGCAAGCCCAAACTCCTCCCAACCAAACTTCAACTCCGCTGAGAAACTCGAGTTTTTCAGCGGTTTTTAATGTATCCGCTAACCATTAAATCTTCTCCAAACCTCTCTACCTTAACGCGTTCTAGTTTAAAGGCATCCATTACCTTATCAACTCCTTTACCAGCAACGGCCGTCTTTGCCTTCTCACCGCCAATGATAATAGGAGCAATAAAAGCAATCACCTTGTCTACAAGCCTGCGGTCAAACAATGAACCGAGGAGAATTCCACCACCCTCCGCCAAAACGCTGGTAATCTCCCGCTCGCCCAATGTTTTTAGCAACTTGTCCAAATCTACCAGCCCTTCTTCCGAGGGCAACTCTAATATTTCAGCACCAACCTGAGCAAAAGCTTCTTTCTTCTCAGGCTCAACAGATTTACCCAGTGCCAGAAGCGCTTTACCTGACTCATTAAATACCTGAGCTATTGACGATGTACGTCCTTTACCGTCAACAATTACCCGGAGCGGTTGCTTTCTTGCCTCTCCCCCTTTACCAGCATACCGACAGGTGAGGCGGGGGTCATCAGCAATAACAGTATTCGCTCCAGCCATAATAGCATCAGTCGTATATCTCAAATAATGAACATACTTCCTCGCCTCACTACCGCTAATCCACTCAGAATGACTGCTTTTAGTGGCAATTTTCCCATCCAGGCTTACGGCAAACTTTGCCGTAACAAAGGGCATACCGGTAGTAATAAATTTAATATAAGCCTCGTTAATCTCTCTGGCTTCTTCCTCATGCTCTCCTACATAGGTCTTGATGCCTTCCCTCTCCAACTCGTCTTCCCCTCGCCCAGAGACTTGAGGATTTGGGTCAAGCATGGCCAGATGAAGCTCAGAGATGCCGGCATCAATCACTGCTTGAGTACACGGAGGAGTGCGACCATGATGGCAACATGGCTCCAGAGTAACATACATCACCCCTCCCCGAGCTTTTTCACCTGCCTGCTTTAAAGCCATTACCTCAGCATGCCATGAGCCCGGTGGTTGTGTATAACCCTGCCCCACAACTTCGCCATCTTTAACCACTACTACCCCTACCGCCGGATTAGGGCTAACTTGCCCCAAAGCCAGCTCAGCCAGGGACAGCGCTTGCTTCATGTAATCCATACTAGTGCCATTCTAGCACCACCTTTAAAAAAAGTGCAACATTAATGTCAATTGATAGTCCTGGCTAGAAGGGTGAGGACAAATAGAGTATAATTAGAACTGAGCTTGAAAGGAAGTAACCGAGTAAATGAAAGTTCCTCTAAGCGATACAATGAAAGCTTTTCTCCGTGATACTCTAACGATACTCATCATAGCAGCAGTAATTATTTTCGGGCTACAAGCTGTAGTCCAGAAATTCGGTGTTGATGGTCCATGTATGTACGACAGTCTTCAGAATGGACAGCAGCTATTGGTTAATAAGGTTGTTTACAAATTCCATGAGCCAGAAAGGGGCGATATAGTCGTTTTTTATTCACCCAATAACGAAGATGAAGAATATATCAAGCGCATCATCGGCTTACCCGGCGAATCAGTAGAGATAAAAGAGGGGACAGTTTATATTCATAAAGAAGATGGTACCGTGTTGCCATTAGATGAACCTTATGTTACCAGCCCAACCACGCAACCTTTCAAAGGAGATATAATTCCAGAAAACGAATACTTTGTCATGGGTGACAACCGCAATAACAGCAGTGATTCTCGATACGGCTGGACAGCGCCACGAGAAAATATAATCGGCAAAGCCTGGTTATCAATCTGGCCGTTGGATAAACTGGGCTTAGCTGCTAACTTCTCTTTTAAAGACCAAACAGAATAATGTTACAAACAGTTGACTTCCTATCTGAAGCTAGCTTGTTAAAGATAAAGCAATGCTACTTATATTAATTCTATTCTAGTCTTCTTTTACCAGATTCACTTTAGGCTTAACTGTTTTATTAATCACATTCTTGGGCCACCGCCCGCTGAGCACCCTGGCTACCTCCTGTGTGGGATTGACTGGTTGCAGCTCTAATGCAGCGTTAGAGTAAGAAGCACTGTGGGGACTAACCACAACATTGTCCATCTTAAGCAGGGGATTGTCCGCCTCAACTGGCTCCTTTTCAAAGACATCCAGCCCAGCGCCAGCAATCCACTTTTCCTGCAGAGCTTTAATGAGAGCCGCTCCATCGATTATTTTACCTCGAGCTGTATTGATAATATAGGCGGTTGGTTTCATCTGTTTGAACTCCTCTTCCCCAATTAGATGAAAGCTTTCCTCGGTTAAGGGAGTATGAACAGAGACATAATCCGATTCCTTAAGCAGCTCAGGCAGGCTCATCAGGGTTATCCCGTTTTCCCTAGCCAGAGATTCATCCAGATAGGGGTCATAGCCCAATACCCTCAAGCCAAAGCATTGTGCTTTCTTGCCCACCATTCGCCCAATGGCACCACAGCCTACCAGCCCCAGAGTTTGCCCGTAAATTGACCCCATTGGAGGCAGATAGCGTCTAACCTCAGCCGTACGACCCTGCTTAGTCAGGTCATTTTGTAAAGCCAGCTTTTTAGCACAGACAAGAAGCAGGGTAACGGCATGATTGGAGACCTCCTCAACGCACCACTCAGCAGCGGGATTATTGACAATGATGATGCCATTATCAGTGGCGGCATCAACATCAATTCCATCAAAACCAACGGAATAAGTGACTACTGCCCTGCATTTTGGTAACGCTTCCATAACCCGGCGCGTTAACATAGGTCCTCCTCCCAGTATGGCATCGGCATCCTTAGCCACTGCAATTAGCTCGTCCTCACTGCCACGTCCAGCGGCCACTACTTCAGCTTCAACATTTGCCTTGGCCAGCTCCTTTTCCTCTGTCGCCATAGAGCCGCCGCTCAATTTGCCGAACGCAACAACTTTAAATTTGCTTTCCATCAGCTTTACCCTCCTATTTTTTTAGCTCGCCTTTGTTGCCCATCATAAGCTAGTGTGAAAACCGCGGCAATATTATGAATTGCCCCACTGAGTCGTAACAATTACTCTGATGACGCACATACTCATATTAAAGGTCGTATTCAATGCCCAGTTCGTTGGCTAGCTCCTGAAGTGAAGTGGCGATGGCTGGATGGAGTGGAATACCATCGCTCCGCCTTTTTCTCTCTATTTCCTGTTCAACCTCGCCAGGCACGTATATTCTGTCCACACCTGCTGCCTTTGGTAAAGCCTGGTATGCTTTTATCGCCTCATCCATTACTTTTTTGAATTCATCAGCAGGCATGAAACCATCGATACGAAGGGCACCAAAGAAATGACTACCCGCCATTTGAGCACTAGCCATCTGACCGGAAAGGACACCGCACAGTATGTCCACGGCTATTGCCAAGCCAAAGCCCTTATAACCCCCCGTCTGGGGTGTTCCGCCCAGAGGCAGCAAGGCAGCTCCCTCCTCGTAGTACTTACTCACATCGGTTATGGGTTTTCCTTCCTTGTCCACTGCCCAGCCCTCTGGCATAGTCTTACCTTCTCTACGTGCTATCTCTACCTTACCCGCAGCTACTACAGTAGTCGCCATGTCGAGAACAAATGGAGCTTCTTCCATTGCCGGGGCAGCAATGCTTATTACATTAATAGTAAGCCCCCGGCCAGTGCTTCCCGGGGCTACCATGCCCTTGCCACCTTTAGTCATGGATATCCCAATCATGTTGCGGGATAGGGCCATCATGGCATAGTTTCCACCAGCACCAAAGTGAGTACTATTGCGAACAGACACAAAACCGGCGCCTGTTTCCTCAGCCCGGCGCATAGCCTCCATCATAGCCCGGTAGCCTACAACGAAGCCCAGACCCCGGTCACCATCCATGATGGCTGTAGCCGGAGCCTGGCTAAAAATCTTCGTATCAGGCTGCGGATTTGTACGTCCTTCCTTTAAGCCCCTAATGTACATGCCCAGATGGCCGACGCCATGGGAGTCTATGCCCCTGAGGTCCGTGGCTACCAGTATACTGGCTGTTATCCGCGCGTCCTCTTCCGGGACACCCACCTTTTGCAGTGCTCTGGTGGTAAAATTGGTTAATTTCTCTGTGTCAACGGTACCACTACTTGTAGTCATTATATTCCTCTCTTTCTTATTATTTCACGTTTCAAATTTGATGCTACTCACTGCCTCCATTACCATCATTCTGGTTACGACACCTCCCTCCCTCGGGTATGTAAGTTGCCCCCGTCTCTCCCAGGGTGTTTTGTTTCACCCACCTGGATAGCTCAACTTTATAATGAAGTATGTCTTCTCCACAAATGTTTTGTCAAGTTTCGATTGTATGACGAAGAGCTGGCTCTTTCCCACCGGTGAAATAAGATTGTTTACCAACCTCACCCCCTTAATCCCCCTCTCCTTCAAAGGAGAGGGGGATTAATTTAATAAGAGGGACTTCGTCCCTCTTTAACGCCCTAATCATTACAGAAGCTTCGGCTCTCTTAATATATCATTTCCCCTCTTCCCTTAGTAAGGGAAGAGGGTTAGGGGGATGGGTTACTAGATGACCTAGTGAAACGCTTGTTGACAGCCAACACATTATTTAGGAAAATCTTTCTATGAATTAAGTGTTTGTCAGAGGTGTGATAACATGAAAAGAAGAATCCGGATAAAAGCCGCCCCAGTTGAGGCAGTAGCCGAGCTAAATGACACCAGAACGGCTCAGGCAATCTGGGAAACATTGCCAATCAAAGGCCAGGCTAATCTCTGGGGGGAAGAAATATATTTCTCAACCGCTCTTGACCTCAAGCTGGAAGCAGGTCAGGAATTAGTAAACATTGGAGATATAGGCTATTGGCCGCCGGGTAAAGCCTTTTGCATCTTCTTTGGGCCAACTCCCGCCAGCCGAGGAGACGAAGTCCGCCCGGCGAGCGCAGTTAGTATATTCGGTAGAGTCGCTGGCGATGCTACCGTATTCAAGCAGGTAGCCTCAGGAACAGAAATCATCATCGAGGAGGAAAGCGACAAGTAAAACAATTAGCAGGAACGTCACGATGATAAAAAATAAAAGGGAGCTTTCCACAACTGAACTGAGAAAGCAAGCTCTGGATATAATCGAAGCTGGCATTGCTCGGGTTCTTCCTCCAGCTATTATGAAATCCGCAGTCAGGTATGACCCGACTGGCAAAATCCTGACTGTAAACGACGATGCTTATCACCTCTCCAGGGGCAGGATATTTGTTATCGGGGGAGGGAAAGCATCGGGTCTTATGGCAGAAACCCTAGAAAACATCATAGCACCCGACAGCATATCAGCCGGTGTTGTCACCTGCAATTGTAAGAGTAGCGATTATAAAACGAGCAAAATAAAAATAATAGAAGCGGGTCACCCGGTACCAGACCAGAGAGGTCTTGATGGCGTAAAACAGATGCTGGCTCTTAGAGATGGCTATTCCATAAATGAGAATGATTTTGCAATATGTTTAATTTCAGGTGGAGGTTCCGCCTTAATGCCCTATCCGGTTGACGGAGTAAATTTAGAAGACAAACAGAGAACAACAGAACTATTATTAGGCTGTGGAGCTGAAATACATGAAATTAATTCGATAAGAAAACACCTCTCCAAGATAAAGGGAGGAAGGTTAGGTAATTTTTATTCACCAGCGACAGTTGTTTCCCTGATATTATCTGACGTAATCGGAAATGACGTATCTGTAATTGCATCTGGTCCAACGTGGCCAGATCCCTCTACTTTTTCAGATGCTTACGATGTACTGGAAAGATATGACCTTTTATCAAAGGTACCAGAAGATGTTATAGACTTCTTAAGAAGGGGTTGCCAGGACGAGGTAGAAGAAACTCCCAAAACTCTGGGTAATTGTCGTAACTATATAATTGGAGATAATAGACTGGCTTTAGAAGCCATGGCAAAAAAGGCAAATGAAATGGGATTTACTCCGTACATAATTACTGCCGAGCAAAAAGGGGACACGGCTACTATAGCCCGACTCAGAGCCGGGGAGATATTGAGCGCAAGATATACTGGCTATGACATAATTCTTATTGGGGGTGAGACAACGCCCAAATTACCCGACGTGGCTGGAAAGGGAGGCAGAAACCAACATTATGCAGCCGTATCCATGCTGGCAATGAAGGAATATGCCGGGGAATGGGCTGTCGCCAGTGCAGGAACGGATGGGTCGGATTTTTTACCTGATGTGGCTGGCGCAATCGTTGATAACAACTCCTTAGATACCGCAACAGGCAAAGGGATAGATGTGGAATCATACCTTGATAGGTACGATAGCAACATATTATTAAAGAAAATTGGTGGGTCTCTTATAGTAACAGGCAACACCGGAACCAATGTCGGCGACGTTATCGTATACATCTTAAAATGAGCAGGCTATCAACATACTACGAGTTTATCTGGCAAATGGATTAAAAGGGAGCCCCACGAAATCAAGATTTCGTGGGGCTCCAATTAAGCTCCCAATTATATAAAGGACTTACCGGTACACCGAAAAAGTGGTTTCCTCCCGGGTGATAACTTCAAGAAGCGCTGGCTGTCCTGAGTCTACCGCTTTCTTAGCCCTCTGAATTGCTGGAATAATATTATCTGGCTGCTCCACCTTTTCAGAGTAGCCCCCCAGTCCTTCAGCGACCTTGGCGTAGTCTCCCGACTGACGATTGAGATTATAGCGCTCAGAAGCTACCGGATGAAACCTATGGTACCCTCCAAGTAAAGAATTGTTTACCAGGACAACCAGGATGGGGATGTTCTCCCTCACTGCCGTCTCAAAATCCATACCCACCATGCCAAAGGCGGCATTACCCATAAAACTTACCGCTGTTTTATTCGGTCTGGCTAGTTTTGCCCCCATGGCGAAGCCCAGCGAACCACCCAGCGTAGTCGTTTTCCCCCAACCGATATAGCCCCCTGGTACAGTGCACTCCCAGAAAGGAACTAACGTGTCACGCGGACCTCCGGAGTCGTGGCTTATGATTGTTTCTTTTTTGTCCAGCGTCTGCATCATATCGTGAATTACCCTGTAGGGGTTTATCGGGACTTCGTCGGAGGTCAGCTTAGGCATCCACTCTTTCAACCACTCATCTTTGACCGCTTTAACCTCTCTGGCAACCGCATCGTTCCCTTTTCTACCTTCAGGACCAATCTGTTCTTTAACCTCATCTATTAGCTGCTGCAGCACCAGCTTGGCATCACCTATAATGGCGTGCTCAAGAGGATAGTCCTTGTTTAAATCTCGTTCGTCTACAGTAGACTGTATAATCCTCTTGCCGTCGGGAATGGTAAATGTAAATCCGCCTTTTGTGCAACTTGAGCCGATTGCGAATACAAGGTCGGATTTATTTGTAAAGTGCCTTATCATCTTCGGGTAGCTATTTCCGCCGGCTCCGAGCGCCAGGGGATGGTCCTCGGGGAAGGCGCTCTTACCGTTCATCGTAGTGTACACCGGAATCTGTGTTAGTTCGGCAAGCTCGACAAGCTCGTCCCAGGCCTCGGCATATAAGACTCCCATACCGGCGCGGATAACCGGACTCTCGGCCGCTATTAGAGCCTTAGCCACTTCCTTTACATCCGCCGGGTCTGCCGCAGTCCGGGCACCTTTTACCGGTTTGTACTGAAACATGGCATCGTCAAACTCTTCGTTTGCTACATCCCCGGGTACCTCAAGCATTACCGGACCTGGCCGCCCTGTTCTAAGGTAAGTAAAGGCGCGTCTCATCATCTCAGGTACCCGGTCTGCGAAGTTAATCATATCTACCCACTTGGTTATTCCCTGGTAGTTTTTCACCGCAATGAAACTCGGAGGTAATAACCTGCGCCGCGCCGAACCACCTGGCAGTATTAGAATTGGTACGGATTCGCTAAAAGCTTGGGCTACACCCGAAAAAGCATTTTCAACTCCTGGGCCGGATTGCATGGCGCAGACACCATTGCGCCTGCCAAATGAAGCCCGGGTGAAGCCATCGGCAATGCCCACCCCTACTCGCTCGTTCCTAGATATTATAGATCTGATGCCTTCCCCAGCTCCTGCCTCAAATATAGCATTCATTGGGAAACCACTGATAAACTCTACCCCTTCCATCTTCAGAATTTTCGCTATAGCAGTTCCGCCTTGCATTTGATGTTCCTCCTTTCTGTATTAATAAAGATAACAAGGTTACAATAATTGCATCAACAAGCATATATCAATAGTTAATACCTGTCAATCATTCGAATTAATTCCTTCATCTTCATTTGACTGAAATCAGTATCCCCCGACCTTCAATATGTTATATTTGTATAGAGGTGAGTAATGAATAAAATTGATGCTGTCTCGGATATTGTTCTTCAATCGAAAAAGATTGTCGTCTTCACTGGTGCCGGTATCAGTACGGAATCAGGCATCCCGGATTTTCGCAGTCCCGGGGGAATCTGGGATAGATACGACCCGAATGAACTTACTTATCAGAAATTCCTCTCAAGCCAGGCAAGCCGGGAGAAGTACTGGGAACGCCAGAAATTGCTCTGGCCTATAATAGCCGCCGCCAAGCCTAACGCCGGACATCTTGGCATTGCCGAGCTGTACAAAATGGGCAAGCTGGACTGCGTAATTACCCAAGATGGCGATAGCCTGCACCAGAGAGCCGGCGTCCCTGAGGAAATGGTAATAGAATTGCATGGTACCTGGACAAGGGCTATTTGCCTCAGCTGCGGCAGGAAATATCCCAGTGAAGAAGTCCAGGTCAGGCTTGAGGCAGGAGAGAAGGTGCCCACATGCGAAGAATGTGGTGGCATTATGAAACCGGACGTTATTCAGTTTGGTCAGGCGATGCCAGAGAAAGAAACTCGTGAGGCACAGAGAGGAGCCGCCGGCTGCGATTTGTTGCTGGCATGTGGTTCGTCACTGGTGGTCTATCCGGCAGCCCAGATGCCGCTAATCGCCAAGGATAACGGAGCCAAACTGGTTATTATTAATCTCATGCCAACACCTCATGACCAGTATGCCGACGTTGTCATTAACGAAAAGATAGGGGAAACTTTGCCTCAAATAATTGAGCAGGTCAAGATAAAAAGCAGGCAATAAGGCAAGATAGCGGCTCTATCGGCTACGTCTCCCCCAATTAGATACAGGGAAGACTGGCTACAATGAGCCAGGAGCTGATTTCGCATTATAGATTTCGATTTTAGCACTCTAGACTGAAAGGTTTTTAGCTCTGGTTGATGAGAGGAGGAAGTAAGCAAACAAAATAATACCGACCGTTATGGCAGAATCAGCAACGTTAAACGTTGGCCAGATTCCGATGTCAATAAAATCAGTAACGTAGCCTAGATGTAGCCGGTCAAGCAGATTACCTGCCGTGCTATCAAAAACGAAGTGTAGCCGGTCAACCAGGTTACCGATGGCACCGCCAAGAATCAGGCCAAGGGCTAGTTTACCCAGCCTGGTATCTAAGAAGGGAAAATGACGAGGAACAAGGAAAACAAAGAGCAGGACAAGGACGATGCCGATAAAGGCAACTATGGTTAGTGAGAAGGATTGTCCCTGGAATAAGCCAAAAGAAGCTCCGGTATTATGGATATGGGTTATACGGAAAAATCCTGCCTCAAAGATAAGCTGTCCTTCAGAATAAGACCTTATCCATAGTTTGCTGAGCTGGTCAGCAGCTACCACCAGCAAGGCGGTAAAGAAAAAGACCACGTTCCACCACTTACCCTGGGGAGAATCTGACCTTCGCATTCTTTTCCTTACAAGCAACACAGAGGCTTGCTTGGGGAAGTGCTTCTAATCGGTCTGGGGCTATGGGTTGGCCACAACTATCGCACAAGCCGTAGGTTCCTTCCTCAAATTTGCGTAAAGCATGCTCCACCTCAGCCAGATGGGCTCTCACCTGTTTCTCCAAGGCTAGCCGCTTCTCCAGTTCAAGGCTTTCTGTAGCCTCCTCCTCCCTTTTACCAAAGGGGCTACCCTCTCGCCTCTCCTCCGCAGGGCGGGTGCTAGTCTCTATTTGCTCTAATTCCCCGAGTAAGCGCTTTTGCTCGCTCTCCAGACGAGAGCGAAGTTGCTCAATATTGCTACTCACTTCTTCTTCCTCCTGTTCACCTGCCAGCTTAAGTTAGGTCTTTTCCAATTTAGATATTAACAGGTAAGCTATTATAAACTTAAGTGTTATCTTAGAGAGTAATAAGTGAAGGGAGTAGATTAGTCCAACATCACGCGCAGTTGGCGAATGCTACTAACCGCTTGCCCACGCCAGTGATTGTTGGCGAAGATAAAGGTCCTTTCAGTCACACTATCCAGTTTTTGAATCTTGGGCAACCACTCGCTGAGTTCCTGGAGGGTGTAGCTATAATCATACCTCTCATAAGCCTGCTCATGTTGCCACCACTTAGCACTATTACGCCCGTGAAAGCGGATATAGCCTATCTCACTGGTTGCCTCAGCCAGGGGTGGTAAAAGATTGGGCAGTTGTGGCTCATCGACACAACAGAAGCCCAAATCCAGATGCCAAAGCCAGTCAAACACCTCACTCCTTAGCCACTGAGCATTACGAAATTCAACAACCACCGGTAGCTCACCCAGCCGTTCCCTAAGCAGTTTGAGATAGTCCCAGTTAGAGCGATTCGGCCTGAAACTATATGGAAACTGAGCCAGAATGCAACCCAGCTTGCCAGCTGAGATGATAGGCTCCAGCATTTGGCAAAAAGCCTCAAAAACGGTAGCATTATTTTCGCGTTGGTGAGTCATTCCTTGATTTGCCTTAATAGAAAATAGGAAATCTTCGTTCGTTTTCTCGACCATAGCTTTCATACTGGACAGTTTAGGCAAAGCATAATAGGTTGAATTTACCTCGCAGGTATCAAATTCACGGGCATAATAGCTAAGCCACTCCCGTTTGGGCATACCTACGGGATAGAAGTTCCCCACCCAGTCACTATAGCTAAAGCCTGAAGTACCAAAGTATATCATATTTCCACTATATTTTCAATGTATACTATTTACTCCATTTTATCAACCCTATCAACCTCACCAAATCTATATAGTCAAGCCCAGCTATTTGAGCTATGATAAAGAAAAGATATTAAAACGGAGGCGAATATTATGAAAGAGTCAGTCATCGCCGACATACAGGTGCTACCTTTTGGTACAGCGACTGCCAGTGTGAGTCACTATGTTGCCGCCTGTGTTAATATACTGAAACGAGCCCCGGATATAAACTACCAAGTAACGCCTATGGCAACAATGGTTCAAGGGCCTCTTGAGCGGGTACTTGAATTAATGCAGGAAATGCACGAATTACCCTTTACCATGGGAGTCGACCGGGTGATTACCAATATCAGTATTGACGACCGCCGTGATAAGCACATTACCATGGAAAGTAAGGTTATGGCAGTAGAATATAAACTCCAGGTCTCACCAGAAGCAAACTTGGTTGGGGTCGCTCGTTAATTGGGTAGGTAATAATTACAAACACCCCTAGAGCAATGTTTGTCTCTCAAGGGCAGTCAGTGATGTGCGAAACTCACCCTGAAGCCGATTCTGTATAAACTCCCCAGTTTTTCACCCGGTTTCATAAAAGTTACGTTTACCTCGCTAATGCCCAGTCCAGTATGCATCGATGAAACCCTGACTGGCTCTTGTTAGTCCTCAAACGCCGCCTTAGCGACGTTGAATAGCCGTACCGGATAGACTGCGTCATAGGGCATCTCCATCGACTTGAAGGCTTGCTCGATTGCTTCCTTATTGGGTGCTTCCCATTCGCAGAAGAACTTGCCGTCGTCGAAATCACAATAGGTCAGCTTCCACGAGATGCCTGGGGGAAGAGATGGCATATTCTTGAACATTGCCATCGCTTGTTCCTCATTCATCGGCATAGTGTGTTCAGCAATAAATCTTGGCATCGTTCTTACCTCCTTTTGTTAATTGAGTAACGGTATCCTATTATGAAAATCTATTCTTGTCAATACGACGGTCTTTAAGCTTTAATTGCCGTGAAATCCGTTGGAAGACTAAAATACCTATTTGAACTTGCATTGAAAGTTTTTTAACACGTCCTGAAGCAGCCTTATGCACTTGACAAAAAGGTTATTTTCCCATATATTCTAAATGAAAGTTATTTTCATTTAGAGCTTGAAAAATGAGGCTTACAGAGAGAAAAGTAGTAGCTGCATTGAGACAGCATGGCTATAAACTCACCCCGCAGCGACGAGCGGTGATACAGGTAATCACCTCCGCTCAAGACCACCTTACTCCAGCTACCATATATGAGAAGATACGCCAAGTTTACCCCGGTATTGGTCTGGTAACTATTTACCGCACCCTTGAGATGCTTACCGAACTGGGGCTCATCTGTGAGTTGCATGCCGGAGGTAACTGCCGAAGCTATACAATTAGTACCCCACAGCATCACCACCATTTGATTTGTTCCAACTGCGGTATAGTTATTGACTTCACCGGTCACTATCTTAACGAACTGGAGCAAAGCCTCTCCAAGGAGAGCGGGTTCAGAATAGACGGCCATTTGCTTGAGTTCGTCGGTCTCTGCCGGGATTGCCAAGAAACAACGTAGATTTATTTCAGCACCGTGTTAATTTGTTAATGAAATAATTTTCAATTAACTATTATAGAAGAAAATGTTAAGACACATAGCCAGTGAACTCAAGGAACATGCCCCTTTCACCGCTCTGGGAGCAGTGAGTGGCATCCTCATCATGCTCATCATAATCTTTGCTAATGTCCCTTCTCAAGCATCCCAGACGGCTTTCCATACCCTACATCCACTTCATGTTATCTTGAGCGCCCTAGTGACCACAGCTATGTATAAAAAATACGGTCATAGAAAAATCTGGGCGGCGGTCTTGATTGGCTATTTCGGCTCTGTTGGCATAGCCACTCTGAGCGACGCCATAATTCCCTATCTGGGAGGAGCCTTACTTGGTCTGGAAATGGAATTTCACATCCCCTTTATTGAGGCTGAAAAAATGCCCATCATTGGGATTCAAACGTGGATATTGATAAATTCGGCAGCTCTAGCTGGCATCATAATCGGTTACTTAAGACCTACAACCAAAATCCCCCATTCAGGGCACGTCTTTCTCAGCACCTGGGCATCACTATTCTACTTTACCGCCTTCGGCGTAGCTCGTTGGCTCCCTCTACTCCCCCTCATCTTCCTGTTTTTATTCCTTGCCGTCTGGCTCCCATGCTGTGTAAGCGATATAGTATTCCCTCTTCTATTCACGAGAAAGGAGAGGTTGTCACCCCAGAGCATATAACCTATAATTTTTATTTAGTAGGAGGATAAAATGAAGATTCGAATTACCACATTAAGCGAAAATACGGTCGTTATGGGTAACTTTTTGGCTGAATGGGGGCTGAGTGTTTTGGTCGAAACGGATACGGCGAACATTTTGCTTGATACCGGACAAAGCATCTCGGCCAGCCGTAATGCTGATACTCTTGGGGTCGACCTCAAGAAAATTGATAAGATAGTCCTGAGCCACGGTCACTTCGATCACACCGGTGGCTTACGCGACGTGCTGCGTAAGATGAGGAAAGAGGTGGAGATAATAGCTCACCCCGACGCATTGGCAGCTAAGTATGCCGGTCGCCAGGGTCAAAGGTATGGATATATTGGCATACCCTTCCAGCGCCAGGAGCTGGAAAGCCTTGGGGCTCGCTTTAACCTGACCACAAAACCAGTAAAAATAACCGAAGACATAACGACCACCGGCGAGGTTCCTATGGTAACCGAGTTTGAAGAGATCGAGCCTAACCGGTTTTTTGTAAAAGAAGATAATGACTTTAAACCGGATAAGTTTCCTGATGACCAGGCACTAATTATAAATACTGAGCAGGGGCTGGTTGTCATTCTGGGCTGTGCTCACCGTGGTATTATTAACACCCTGTATCATGCTCAGCAGCTTACTGGCGTTAAACAAATACACATGGTGCTCGGTGGCTGTCACCTTATCAGTGCTACCGAGGAGCGAATATGGCTGACCATAGCCGCCCTGAAAGAGTTAGGAGTACAAAGAATAGGTGTGTCTCACTGCACCGGGTTGCCAGCAGCGGTGATAATGGCGCACGAGTTTGGCGATAGTTTCTTCTTCAATAACACTGGTACCAGGATTGAAATAGGCTGAAGATTATTTACATTAGGGGATTAAAAGGAGTAAAGCCCCATAATGATAGAGCGTCAGAAGGGTTGTAAAGAATTTATGACTAAGGAGTTGAGGTGAACCTTGCAGCCCAATTAGCCCCCAGACATCCTCAGGGATTATTACTGAATAACCCGGTAATGACCGCTTCCGGCACCTTTGGCTATGGTACTGAGTATAGCCAAATGTTTGATATTCAAAAGTTAGGGGCTATCGTGTGCAAGGGAACCACCCTTGAACCCAGGGACGGTAACCCTCAGCCTAGACTAGCTGAGACAGCCTCTGGCATGCTCAACTCAATCGGGCTGGAGAATATTGGCATCGATGCCTTAATTAAAGAAAAAGCTCCAATCTGGGCAGGCTGGCAGGTGCCTGTCATCGTTAATATCGCTGGTGAAACCGTTGACGATTACAGCCGACTGGCAGATAAGCTTGACGGGGTAGCTGGAATCAGTGGTCTTGAAGTAAATATCAGCTGCCCCAACATAAAAGCTGGCGGTGCCGAGTTCGGCACTAATCCCGATTCAGCGGCTGAGGTAACTGCCGCCGTGCGAAAAGCCACTTCTCTGCCAGTGCTGGTCAAATTGACTCCGAACACTTCAGATATAACTAAGGTAGCTTCAGCCGTTGCTGAGGCCGGTGCCGATGCCCTATCTTTAATCAATACCTTGAATGGTATGGCTATAGATATCACCAGGCGCAGACCCTTGTTAGGCAACGTAACTGGCGGCTTATCCGGGCCAGCCATAAAACCGGTGGCGCTATATATGGTCTACAAGGTAGCTGGTGTCGTAGACATACCAGTCATTGGCTGTGGCGGTATCACTACCGCCAGCGATGCTCTGGAGTTCATCATGGCTGGAGCCAGCGCTATTCAGGTAGGCACGGCTAGCTTCACCAATCCCCGCACTCCGCTTGACGTTCTGGAGGGAATTGAGCAATTCATGAAGAAAGAGGGGATTGATAAGCTGACCGACCTTATTGGTATAGCCTAGCGGTAGGATTGATAAAGTAAACAGGGAGCATTTCTGCCCCCTGCTCTTGGTAAACCATCTCTTTAGCGCCACTTGTCTACTGAGGCACTCCCTCTGTACCTGAGAGTTCCGCCCTGCCAATATGGATTCGTTTCTCCCCCGGCTACCATTATGTTAACATCTACATTCCTCGGGACGGGTATCACCGCGCCTTCCGGGAGTTTTAACCATGATGCATAGGGCTCAACCCCTGCTCCGGCTTGTTCCAATTCTTTAGAGTGCTCACCTCCTACTCCAGGCATCCGACCCCAATACTCCTCCTGAGGGAACATGACATTTTCCTTGAGCCACTGGTTGAGCTGTTCCTTCGTTTTGAACCCTTCCCTATAGAGTAAATCAGCTACCAGCGGGTCTACTACCATAGTCTGGCCACAACACTGCGTCTGATAGGTGAAAAACCGCTTTATTGTATTGGACTTATTGAGTTCGAATCCCCCTATGTTACTCCAGCTCCAGCCATCAAATACACTAACAACGCTTTCTTCTGTCTTAAAGCCCTTTTGCACATGGAAAGGATTCCACCCTGGAGGCAAACGCTCCTCCCTTTCCGCAAAACAGAGATTGTTGTAATTATGACCTTGCCCTTGACTTCCCATATAGTTATGCCCCGGATTTCCTCCATGCCCAAGGTTTTTGGATATCAATGTCCAACAACTCCCAATGCTAGCGTTGGCATGATTAAAGGGACCCAGCGCACCTATTGACATATTCATATTTATCTCGTTGCATATCGGTCCATTAACACACAACATCGAGGTGAAAGAGTTTGTAGAAGTAAAGAGTGAGGTTGCCTCTATTGATGCTAAGGCTAAGATTACCGGGAAAAACTCTGGTTTAGCTCCTGCCATCACAGCGTTAACAGCGACCTGCTCCACAGTGTACGACCACTTCTCATGGGGAGAGGATGGTTGCATCTCACCTACCTTCTCATCAGGGCTATGGCTCGTTCCCTTAAGCATCTCGGCAACTTTTTCTTCCGTGGGAAGGATGATTGGCATATACAAAGTCCATCTATTGTCACGGAAGAGGGCTTGCAGATTATCTGGAGTATCAGGCCCTAACAGTCTTGCCTGCGGTCTTTCTATAGAGCCTGTATTCTTTTCCTCCTCAGTTAGCGGTTTAGTCAGCGCCTCGACAATTTCCGACAGAACTTGCTTACCACTTACCGGGTCATTACCCAGTATTTTTTCTCGGCATTCCTCGGCTGGTCTATAAGCAACAGGATGAGGGAGGAAAGTAAATCGTAGGTTGGCCATTCCCTTCGCAAAAACAGCGTCCTTTACAGTCCATTCAAAAGTATTAGTGATAATAGGAACCGTAGGCACTGCTAGCTTTTCCACTGTCACACAATGGCCGGCGACCGCCGGCGAACAGGTGCTTCAGTGGCCGATAAACTGTATCATTCCGTGTCCTTTTTCCTTAATCTCAGCCCACAGAGCGGGGTCATCATCAAAGTAAGACCCTATTTTCTCCCTGTATAACCAGGTTGTCTTGGGATATTGCTCCTCAAGCACCTTTACCAATTCTTCGCCGAATACCTTACTGGCCGGAAATTTTACGTCTACGGCATATATCGTTTTACCGTCCAGGGTATCAAGACGAGGTGCCATCGGTTCCAATTTTAGCAGAGGAGGTTGCCCCAGCGGGTTCAGCACCGTAATTTTCTTTTCTTCTTCAGCCATATTGAAAATTCTCCTTTTTGACCTTTTTGGGATAATTAGCGATGTAATATTTGAGCTACGCTATAAATAAAAATCACCTCCTTTTGGCGTACTTCCCCTATTTTTCTCAGTATAATACTCTTTACACTTCTACTCAAATTTATTATAGTAGATAAAGTTCCTTACGCCGCTTTAGTCCGACGCAAAACGGTCCAGGAGGTTTGATGTGAGCGCCATCGTTGAATGTGAGCACCTTACCAAAAGATACGGGGATTTAGTTGCAGTCAACGATGTCAGTTTTAGTATTGAGGAAAGGGAGATATTCGGGCTGGTAGGACCAAACGGAGCGGGTAAGACAACATTGATAGAGATGATTGAAGGGCTAAGGACTCCTAATGGTGGCTCAATTAAAGCCCTTGGCCTCGACCCAACCAAACAGAGCGATGAACTACAGGAGGGGATAGGAGTATTGCTCCAGACTACCTCTATCCAGCCTGATATAAAGATTAAGGAGGCATTAAAACTCTTTGCCAGTTTTTATCAAAGTCCTCTGGGTAATACTGAGGAACTGCTCCACACACTCTCCTTGGAGGATAAAGCAAATAGTCGCTTCAAGAAACTCTCCGGAGGCTTAAAACAGAGGGTAGCCATAGCCCTGGCTCTGGTCAACGACCCGGAGATACTGTTCCTCGATGAGCTAACTACGGGCTTGGACCCCCAGGCAAGAAGAAACATGTGGGACCTGATAGAAACCATAAGAACGCAAGGCAAGACAATATTCCTCACCACACATTATATGGAGGAAGCTGAGAAACTCTGTGATAGGGTGGGAATTATCGACTATGGTAAAATCATTGCTCTGGACACCCCCAGAAAGCTCGTTGATAATCTGGGTACCGAGTCCAAGGTAACCTTTAATATAGATGCTAAAGACATAGATGCTACGAAGTTTGAGGCCATAGAGGCAGTGAGCCGGATGGAGAAGAGTGAGGACAGTTTTATCCTGTATACCAGGGATGAGAATATTACCCTTCAGGAACTGGTCAGGATGGCAGACACCCAGAAGTTTAGAATAAGTACCCTGCGCACTGAGAGCCCGAATCTGGACGATGTTTTCCTTACTCTCACTGGGAGAGAGATGAGGGAATGAAATTTAAAGGTTTGTGGCAGCTTGCATTGAGCGAATTCAAGCTTAACCTGAGGGAGCCAGCAATGCTCTTCTGGGCGATTGCTTTCCCCGCATTATGGATGGGGCTCTTCGGTGCGA
>CAYNFT010000024.1:0-24057 GCA_964396535.1 uncultured Dehalococcoidales bacterium
AAACGGCCTCTATTCTTTGCCCAGACAAGATAGTCTTGCTTCCAGATATGCACGCCGGCTGCCCTATGGCTGACATGATTACCGCCGAACGCCTGCGGGAGAAAAAGAAGGAGCATCCCAGAGCCAAAGTGGTCTGCTACGTCAACTCCTCGGCCGAGGTTAAGGCAGAGTCAGACGTCTGCTGCACCTCAGCCAATGCCGTCAGGATTGTTGAGAAACTGACTGGTACTGAAGAAATCATATTCGTGCCTGACCAGTACCTGGGTAACTATGTTTCCAGCCAAACTGGAAGAGAAATGATTCTCTGGCCCGGATATTGTCCCAGCCACGTCAGGATACAACCGCAGGATATCACCAGGCTAAAAGCAGAATACCCACAAGCCAAAGTGGTAGTCCACCCGGAGTGCCGGCCAGAAGTAACCGCCCTTGCTAATGCAGTCCTGAGCACAGGGGGGATGATCAGATTTGCCCGCGAAACTGATGCTGAAGAGATAATTATTGGTACAGAAATCGGCATACTACACCGGCTGCGAAAGGAAAACCCGGGCAAGAAATTCATCCCAGCCTCTGAACAGGCAATCTGCCCCACAATGAAGCTAATCACCCTGGAGAACGTTCTCTGGTCTCTGGAGAATATGGTTCATCAGGTAAAGATTCCAGAAATAATCCGCCTCAGGGCAAAAGCTGCCGTCGATAAAATGCTTGAGGGATAGATAAGAGAATATTTGAGGTAGGCTAAAGAAGATGTTGCCTGCTAATCAAATTGCTGAAAAAGTCCTTATGTCCTTTTTCAGCAAAGCTAACCCGCCACCACCCACAGGATTAAGAGACCGTTGAAAAACTTCGTTTTTCAACGGTCTCTTAATGCTCAATCCTTTTAATCTGGTAGTGCAACTTGCCTGCTGGCGCTTCTATCTCCACCATTTCCTCTTGCCCTCTACCAATAACAGCCCGACCTACAGGTGAAGCGCTGGAAATTCTGCCTTTGGACGGGTCTACCTCTCTAGGACTGACCAGCGTATAACGTACCTCTTCGCCGGACTCAAGGTCACCCAGAATAACACTATCACCAATATCTACCCTGAGAGAGGCCTTCTGTTTCTCATCAATCACAACTGCTGACTTCAGAGTTCCTTCTAGCTCTATAATCCGCCCCTCTAATTGCCCACGCCGTTCTCTGGCCGCATCTAGAGGCGCATTCTCACGAAAGTCTTTATCAGCGGCAGCTCTAGTTATTTCGGCAATAGCCTCTTGGCGCTGTCTCTGAAGCTGAGCAAGCTCAGCTTCCAGTGCAGCATAACCTTCCCGGGTTAAAGAGATAGTCTCACGTGAACCCTGTTCAGACGAAGGACGCAGCCTAGTTTTCCCCTTCCTCGCCTTAAGATGAGTGGCTAAATTAGTCTTGCTCCACCCCTTTTTTTTAGCATAAACAAGAAAGGTTCGTACCAGCCCAAGCTTTCTCATGTAATCAGTATCTGATAGTGATAACTGCTCCGCATAGTTGTCTATTTCAGCTGCAGTAAGTCCGGTAAACGGTCGTTCCCGCCCGAACCAGCGAATAAACCTATATATCTCTTGCTGGCTTGCTTGGCTTTCTTCTGGTGGCAAATCAGCCAGAAAATAGCTGGCCGCCTCGCCCAGGTTTGGATTCCGACCGATACTAGTCATCTCCTAGTCTACCTCCTAGAAATATTGTTGGACTCTCTCTAGCCTCTCTGTCTTCGGGACAAAGGAAATCTCGCGGCACCAACAAGCTGAGATAGTGCCTTGTACCTTATCAATCTCCGTAGTACCCCACCATGCCAATCAAAGGATAAATCATCTGCCTTTAGCAAAGCCTCATCAATACCGCTGGACTTTATTATGTCAAATATCCTGTCAAGCTGCCTGTCGCTCAGCAGCTCATAAATTTTTCGAGCCCAGTAGCCCACCCTTATCTCCCACCCCAGCTTCCTTTTCCACCCCTTCTCATAGTCAGCCAGGTTCCTAGCAGACAGGTTATCACTTTCCAAAGCCTGGTGCAAATTACTAGCCGCAATGTCAGCACACAGCAGGCCGTAATAGATGCCGCCCCCGGTGGTCGGCTTTACCTGCCCGGCGGCACTCCCCACCACCACCACCCTGTCACTGTAGGTTCTGGCTAGAGGCTTTAACGGAACTCCGCCATAGCTAATCTCAGACTCAGCCGAAGCTATTTTACCCTGAGTTACCAGAGATGATATTAACCTCCTTAGATAAAAACCCGGCCTACGACGGGATAGCAGACCTACCAGAGCACGCTGTGGCGAGGTTGGCACCAGCCAGGCAAAAAAGGCAGGAGCTATCTTCTTACCCAGGTAGACCTCCACTTCATCTACCTCTCTTGTTTCTACCTCGGCTTGAGCTCCTATAGCAAAATCGCCAACCATGCCCAAACCTAATTCCTCAACCAGTTTTGATTTGAAACCATTAGCGATAACTGCTGCTCTCGCCTCAAAAAAGTTTGGCTCTCCTCGGTAACGCCCCAATTCAATTCTGACTCTGTCATTCCGGACCTCTATACCCCTGACCATGCTATTTAACACATATTCAACTCCTCTATCCTGAGCCCGTCTGGCTAAAGCCTCATTAAAAGCCGCCCGGTCGACAATACAAGCCTGTGGCTCCTGCCGCCACAGGCTGAGCAACTTCCCTGAAGGCGATAAAACCCTGGCGCTATTTGCTTGTCTAAAAATAACACCCTTATCAATGGCAAAATAATTAACACACTCTTGACTGATAATACCAGTACAGCAAACCGGCTCTCCTAACCCTTCCTTCTTCTCCACCACTACTACCTTACACCCCTTCTCGGCCAGTCTATAAGCTACCCGACTCCCAACCGGTCCACCACCTATAACTGCTACATCATACAACATTACTTCGCTTACTCAACACAGTACAAGGTAACTACGGCTCCTATGCAGCCTTTCCCCTACTTCGTCTTATAAATCTATGGAGATAGTAGGCTACAACAGGGTAAATGGTATTCACTCAGCTACGGTAATTACCAGCAGATGCACTAAAGCCTCTTTCATACTCCTTTACTAAGTATTGATAATTATTTTTACCTTAACCCAGGACGAGCAACTATTTTACATCAATATCTGAAGGAACCACCGGATAATCAGGAGTCACCGCCTCTGCAGCAGGCATAGTGGAGAGTGCCTCCTGCCAGCGAATCTGGCGATAGCTAGCTGAAGCAGCACTCTCCAGAAACCAGCCAATGAAAGCTATCCAGATGCCGTCAAACCAAGTCAAATCAAAGGGGTGCAGGAAGATTATTAAGATACCACCTAGAATAAGCAAGTAACCAAAACCCTGCCCTACTCGCGTGGCAATTCGACTGGAGCGGCTATAGCTTCCAGTAACAAACCAGAGGACAGAGCGTAAAACACGCCCGCCATCCAGTGGAAACCCGGGAATTAGATTGAAGGCAGCCAGTATGCCGTTCATGATAGCCAGCCAAGAAATCATCATAGCTATCGGTTCAGGGATTATAGGTATTAATAAAAACAGACCAAAGAAACCACCAATTAGTAGGCTACAAATAGGACCAGCAACCGCCATCTTTAACTCGGCACCGGGTCGCGGTGCCTCCTTGGTCATCTGGGCAACACCGCCAAAGATAAAAAGAGTGATGCTTACTATCGGGATACCATTGGCTCTGCCCACCAGGCTGTGGGCTAGTTCGTGGGCAACCACCGAAGCGAAAAACAGGAGACTGGTGACTATACCTATAACCCAGTAAAGCCACCGAGTATAGTTGGGATAAACCAGGGCAAAAGTTACCAAGATAAATATTATGAACCAGGTGAAATGCAGCCTGAATTGTATCCCAAAAAGCTTACCTAAATTAAATGTTTTACCCATCATATTTACTTCAGTCGAGGGAAAGGAGTAATCTTCTCAATTCAAACAGAATGGTAGAGGTTACATACTGCCGCCTTCTGGGTCTGCCAACAGCTCGGCTGCCGCTGGCATCGGCTATACCGATATAAGTTGTGCCCATTTGCCTCTCTTTTATCTCCTCTATTCCGGCGGTGCTGATTCCGATGTCAGCTTTTAACAGTGTTCTGGCTGCTTCCGCCATTGCCTGGGCTACTTCAGGGCTGGCGGCATCGTACTTAGAGATAATTTCAGCATCGACCCCAAAGGCTACCTTCGCCTCATCTGAACAGGCAACCAACCCTCCTTTGAAAAAGGAAGGGTTTTCTGGAAGGTCAGTGATACTAGCAGCTAACCACCCGCCACTGGAATCTTCCATGACCGCCAGGGTCAATCCTTTTTCAACCAACAGATGCCCTACTACAGTTTCCAGTGTGTCATCATCAACTCCCCAGATATAATCATCCAGGGTAGCTCTGATATTAACTTCACCCTCGGCAAGCATTTTCTCCGCCTGTTCTTTACTTTCCGCCTTAGCTGCCAGACGCAGGTGAATACCGTCAGACTTAGCATAAACCCCCAGGGTGGGATTGGCTGAAGAAAGAAGCGCAGAGACCATTTCCGCCACTGCCGCCTCTGATAAACCAAAAGTCTTAAAGGTTTTAGGAAGGAGAATAGAGACAGAGCGCTGAGCCAGTTTGGGTCTGACCCTTTTCTGCCACATATCATACAGTTCTCTGGGCGGTCCAGGCATAGCTATTAATATACGGCCGTCTCTTTCTATCCACCAGCCGGGGGCAGTCCCTGCTGCGTTGGGGATAGGCTCGGCAGAAGGAATAATAGTCACCTGCTTCAAATTGCTGAGCGGCATATCCATACTCATTTGGCCAAAGCGCTCCCGTAATACACGCTCCAGAGAGGGTACGACCTCAGCTTTTTCACCCAGCATCTCAGCAATAGCCTCGCGTGTCAGGTCATCGGCCGTCGGTCCCAGACCGCCAGTGGTCAGGATAAGCTCTGAACGTTGCCAGGCACGCTTCAGTACCTCCACCAGCCTGGCTTGGTTGTCACCCACCTGTGAAATCCAGTACAGGTCTATACCCATGAGGGGTAACTGAGAGGCTAAATAAGAGGCATTGGTATCGGTGATTTCCCCTAGAAGAAGCTCAGTGCCAATTGAGATAATTTCCGCTTTCACTAATACATATATTCCTATGCTGCAAAATCTCTGTGCAAATCATGGAGGCTCACTTCCTCAAGGACGACTTGTCTTAAGTTTAGCACCTTGTGGCTGAGACACCCAAATACTCTTCCACCAGTTCCATAGCACAGAACTTGCCGCACATGCTGCAGGCAGAGCCAGCTGAAGCATGCTGCTGGCTATGGACTCGGCGAGACCGCTCAGGGTCCAACGCGAGCCTGACCTGCTCTTCCCAATCAAGCTTCTTTCTAGCTACAGACATCTTCCTATCCCACTGCTCAGCTCCCTTCACCCCCTTAGCTATATCACCAGCGTGAGCCGCAATACGTGAGGCTATTACTCCCTGCCTTACATCCTCAGGTTCGGGCAGGGAGAGGTGTTCAGCAGGCGTTACATAGCATAGAAAATCGGTACCAGCCGCTGCGGCAATAGCTCCACCAATCGCCCCGGTGATATGGTCATAGCCAGCGCCAATATCAGTTACCAGAGGCCCCAGAACATAAAAAGGAGCTCCCTTGCAGATAGACTTTTCTAACTTAACATTAGTCTCAATCTGGTTCAGGGGTAGATGCCCTGGCCCCTCAACCATAGCCTGAACTCCAGCTTTCTGCGCTCGCTCTACTAACTCCCCAATAACAAGCAGTTCCTCAACCTGGGAACGGTCGGTAGCGTCGGCTAGACTGCCAGGACGCATGCCATCGCCAAGGCTCAGCGTTACATCAAACTCGCTAGCCAGCTCAAGCAGGCGGTCATAGTACTCATAAAGTGGGTTTTCTCGCTCATTGTGGAGCATCCAGCCTATCAGAAAAGCTCCTCCCCGGGACACCACATCGGCTACCCTGCCTTGCTGCTTAAGTCGGGCAATGGCTGACCGGGTTACACCACAGTGCACTGTTATAAAATCAACGCCATCACTTATATGCTTTTCAATTGCGGCGAACAGGTCATCAACAGTCATCTTCACTATGGCACCATGTCTATCTATCGCTTCAATCCCTGCCTGATAAATGGGCACCGTTCCTATTGGCACAGAGCTAGCAGCAATGATAGCCTGCCGAATAGCCGATATATCACCACCAGTTGATAGGTCCATAACTGCATCAGCCCCGCATTCAATAGCTACTCGCAGCTTCTCAAGCTCGGTATCAATATCGCCATAGTCTGAGGAGGTTCCAATATTAGCATTAACTTTGGTGCGAAGTCCCTGTCCAATACCACAAGGGGTGAGATTGGCATGCCTAACATTGGCTGGAATTACTATTGTTCCATTAGCCACGCCCTGCCGAATAAATTCAGCTTCTATTCCCTCGCTCTGAGCCACCGACTCCATTTGTAGTGAAATAGTGCCTGTTTTAGCTAATTCTAGTTGAGTCATAACTGCCTCCATAAAAGAAAACCAAGGGTTCCAACTACCGGACCCTTGGTACAGGTCAATAATGCTTCCCTGCGCTCGCATTACCGAGGTCAGGTTCCAAGGGTTGGCATCAAACCGCCTCTCAGCCTTTGAGCACCCCCAGCGTTCAGATATTAACTTTATATCTGATACTAACACAGGAGAGCATAGAATGCAAATGTTCTATGCTCTTAATATCTACCTCACCCCCCATAATTTTTATAGCCAAACTCGATTATTACGCCAGTTATGGGCAGCAATGATATAATACAGTCGCTATGGAAAAGCTTATATCTAGTGCCAGAAAATTAGGCTTGTCTCTTGATTCCGGGCAACTTGAGCAGTTCAACATCTACTACCAGGAGCTGATAACCTGGAACCAGCGGATGAACCTGACCAGCATAACCGACTATGAAGAGGTGCAGATAAAGCACTTCCTCGATTCACTTACCGCAACTCTGGCACTGGAGCAGCCTTCAGGTAGCACCAGCCTGCGCATTATTGATGTCGGCACCGGCGCCGGCATGCCTGGACTACCACTTAAAATCTTGTTCCCGAATATGAGGTTGGTGCTGCTTGACGCCACAGCTAAGAAAGCAACCTTTCTACATCACATTAAAGATAAACTGGAACTGGACAATGTTGAAATTGTAGTCGGCCGGGCTGAGAAAGTCGCCCATCTGGGAGAGTACCGAGAGAGGTTTGATGTGGTGCTTTCCCGGGCTGTCGCTCCATTAGCCACTCTTGTTGAATTAACCCTGCCCTTTTGTGCTGCTGGCGGCAGCTTCATTGCCCAGAAAAAGGGAGAGATTGAGCCAGAACTCAGCCAGGCAAATAAGGCAATTAGCGTTCTGGGCGGTAACCTGCGAGAGGTAAAAAGGGTTGACCTTGAAGAATTCACCGACGAGCGCCAGCTAGTAATCATTGATAAAATATCACCAACTCCCGAAAAATACCCCCGCCGCCCGGGTATACCAGCTAAAAGACCGCTCATCAAATAGAGATTGTTTATTAACCCATCCCCCTGACCCCCTTCCCTTAGTAAGAGAAGGGGGAATTAAGTTTAGCGAAGGGGCTAACGCCCCTTCGCGCCTCCCCTATATTATTAAAAAATGATTAGATTACAAGGGGTGTTTAAGAGGGACTTTGCCCCTCTTTCTACCATTCTTTCCCCCTCTCCTTCAAAGGAGAGGGGGACTTGAGGGGGTGAGGTTGATAAACATAACAAACAGTAGTAAAATTCATTTAAGAAGAGATTTAAATTCCTCTTGGAGCAAGGAGTGGAAAAATGGAAACGGGAACATGGAAGGTTAAAACCGGGCTGGCTCAGATGCTGAAAGGCGGGGTAATCATGGACGTGGTCACTCCCGAGCACGCCAAGATTGCCGAGGATGCGGGAGCCTGCGCAGTGATGGCACTGGAGAGAGTCCCGGCAGATATTCGCGCTGCCGGCGGGGTCGCCCGCATGGCTGACCCGACAATCATTGAAGCCATTATGAAAACGGTTTCTATCCCGGTAATGGCTAAGTGCCGTATAGGCCACTTTGTTGAGGCTCAAGCACTGCAGGCTCTCGGCGTGGACTATATAGATGAGTCTGAAGTGCTTACCCCGGCGGATGAAAGCCACCACGTCTGGAAGCACGACTTCAAGGTTCCCTTTGTCTGCGGCTGCCGTGACCTTGGTGAAGCCCTGCGCCGCATTGGCGAGGGAGCAACTATGATTAGAACGAAAGGCGAAGCCGGCACCGGCAATATTGTCGAAGCAGTCAGGCATATGCGTGCCGTGATGGATAGCATCCGCAAACTGGTAAACATGCCCCAGGACGAACTTATGACAGCAGCTAAGGAGATGGGAGCCCCCTTTGAACTGGTGGAGGAGGTACACAAAGCAGGAAAGCTGCCGGTGGTGAATTTTGCCGCCGGCGGGATAGCTACTCCAGCCGATGCTGGCCTGATGATGCAGCTAGGCGCCGACGGCGTCTTCGTCGGCTCAGGCATATTTAAATCCAGCAATCCTGAAGTTATGGCCAAGGCTATTGTCAAAGCCACCACTCACTATCAAGACCCTGAAATCATCGCTGAGGTCTCCAAAAACCTTGGAGAGGCGATGCCTGGATTGGATATAAAGCAAATCCCTGCTGACGAACTACTGGCAACCAGGGGTTGGTAATACAATAAAAAGCGCTGCTGACAACCAGACGCTGTCAGTTTGAAAAGGAACTGCTAGCACCCAGAGGATGGTAAAAGTATGAGAATAGGTGTCCTTGCCTCGCAGGGAGCCTTTATTGAACACATAGCTATATTGCGGCAACTGGGAGTAGAGGCTTTGCCCGTCCGTCTGCCTCGGGAACTGGCAGGCTTGGACGGGCTAATCATTCCCGGCGGGGAAAGCACCTCTATCAGCAAGCTGATGCTGGACTACAATCTGGTAAGCGAGGTGAAAAAGCTAGCCAGTAATGGACTGCCCATATTCGGAACCTGCGCCGGTATGATACTGCTAGCCAATGAGGTCTTAGAATCAAATGTAGAACCGCTGGGATTAATGAAAATAAGGGTCAGGCGTAATGCCTTTGGCAGGCAAAGGGAAAGCTTCGAGACTGAACTCTCCATACCGGTGCTGGGAGAGAAGCTCTTTCCCGGTGTATTCATCAGGGCACCAATAATTGAGCAGTCAAACAGTGCTGTAGAAATACTGGCGATGCTGGACGACGGCAACAGTGTTGCTGCCAGACAGGAAAAGCTGCTGGTCTCCGCCTTTCATCCCGAATTGACTGACGACCTGAGGTTTCATCAGTACTTTCTGGACATCGTAGCTGGAGAACGATAGGTTCAAAGGATAAGAGTCATTTAAAGAGGATGAAATAATGGATAGAAATGAGTTAGCCCGAAGGATATTTGAAACTTCTCACTTAGTGGGTAATTTTAAACTGCGCTCAGGCCAGGTATCAAATGAATACTTCGACAAGTATTTGTTTGAATCTGACCCCAAGTTATTAATGGAGATTGGCGCTCAACTATCAAAACTCATACCAGAGGGGACAGAAGCATTGGCCGGGCTTGAAATGGGCGGCATACCTATTGCAACAGCTTTATCGATGCAAACTAACCTACCTGCTGTATTTGTAAGGAAAAAAGCAAAAGAATACGGCACGTGCAAACTTGCCGAGGGTGTAGATATAGCTAATAAAAAGGTATGTATTGTTGAAGATGTAGTCACAACAGGCGGACAGATAATTTTGAGCGCAAATGATTTAAGACAACTCGGTGCTAAAATCGAATATGTACTATGCGTTATCGAACGTGATGAAAAAAGCAGAAATAACCTTAATAAAGAAAGCTTGGAATTGCTTTCGTTATTTACAATGGAAGAACTAAAGGCAAGTGCAGTCGTGTAATAAGAAAAGGTATTTTTAGTACCCTAATAATGAGAAGGTGTCCCGTTTGGAAACGCTAAAAGATAGGCCATGGTTTCAGTTCTGGCCAGAAGGTGTACCCCGGCATATTGCTTACCCTGAGGTACCACTCTTCGAGTTCCTATCAACCACAGCCGGGAAATACCCCGACAACATCGCCTTCAGTTGCCGGGACCGTAATTTAACTTACAGAGAGCTTGATACACTAACAAGTAAACTGGCAGCCGGGCTCAACAAGCTAGGGGTAAAAACGAGAGACAGGGTAGCGCTTTTCCTTCCAAATGGCCTGGAGTTTGTTATTGGATACTATGGAATATTAAAAGCAGGCGGTACGGTTACTCCAGCAAATCCCCTGAATAAGAGAGACGAACTAAAACACCAGCTTAACGACTCCGAGGCTGTTGCCATCATTACCAGTGAAAGTTCTTACCCCATGGTCGAAGAAATTAAGGACGAAACAGGATTGAAAGCCATAATATTGGCGGACTCGGAAGGGACTAACGAGGGGATTTCACTAAGCACACTGCTGGCGAAGTATCCACCCAGCCCTCCTGAAGTCGACTTAAAGCCCAGGGAGGATATAGCCGCAATTGAATACACCGGAGGGACAACCGGGCTTCCCAAGGGAGCAATGCTTACCCACTATAACCTGGTGGCTAACGCTATGCAGAATAGCACATGGTTAGGATGGAGCAACGAAGATGTCATCATAGGTCTTCTCCCTTTCTACCACAGCTGGGGTGCTTGCACCTGTGTAAACTCGCCAATTTACAGTGGGTCTCGGGTTGCTATATTACCTCGCTTTGATGACCAGGAGCTATTAATGACAATTGAAAAGGAAAAGGCAACACTCCTGCATGGCGCTGCCTCCCTGTTTACCATGCTGGTAAATAGTCCAGCCATAACCGAATATGACCTATCAAGTTTGAGATATGTTAAGGCAGGAGCAATGCCAATTCCACCTGAGACCAGGGAAAGATGGGAACGAATGACCGGAGTCAAAATGATTCTAGCCTATGGTTTAAGTGAGGCATCTCCAGAAACTCATACTTCACCACCCAAAAGAATAAAGCCGGGAACTATAGGAATACCGATTACAGATACTGACTCCCGAATTGTAGATGAAGAAACAGGCGAAACTGAGCTCCCGGCAGGTAAAGTAGGTGAGTTAGTAATCAGGGGACCCCAGGTTATGAAAGGATACCTGAATAGACCTGAAGATAATAAAGAAGTACTGAAGAACGGGTGGCTTTACACCGGAGACTTAGCCATGATGGATGAAGAAGGCTACTTCTACATTGTTGACCGCAAAAAGGAGATAATAAAATATAAGGGATATACTGTTGCTCCAGCCGAAGTTGAGGCTGTGCTCTACGAACATCCGGCGGTCAAAGAGTGTGCTGTAGTGGGTGAGCCGGATGCCTTAGCTGGTGAACTGCCCAAGGCTTACGTGGTATTGAATGATGGGCACACCTTAGCTGAGGAGGAGCTTATTAAATTTTGCGAGCAGAGAGTCGCCCCATATAAGAAGATTAGACGGGTTGAATTTATACAGGAAATACCAAAAACACAGGTAGGAAAGGTTTTGAGAAGAGTGCTCAGAGATAAAGGGGGAAGGTTATAGCTGAGACGTATTTGTGTTGCTATATCTGGCAGCAATAGGAGGAACTTTTGCAAAAGGTAATTACTGACGATTTAGACGCCCTGCTTGACATTTTCCCACCGCATATTCAACAACCATTATATCAACAAGAGGACATCCACGAGCTAATAGAGGTTATCCTGGACCTGGGTCGGTCTCCTGAAGCCCGCTTTCCAGAGCGCGAAATGGTTCTCAATCCCCAGGAAGTTACCGAGCAGGACATAGATTATGTAGCCTCACGCGTCGGTAACTTTGGCGATGACAACCGGGCTGGAATAGAGCGGACTTTACACCGCATCTCGGCCATCCTCAATCGCCAGGGACGAATTGTCGGACTCACCTGCCGCGTGGGCAGAGCCGTCTTTGGCACCATCAAAGTGATAGAAGACCTGGTCCAGACAGGAAAAAGTGTCATGCTTTTGGGTCGCCCCGGAGTAGGCAAAACCACCATGCTCCGTGAGGTAGCCCGGGTACTTGCCGATGACTTCAAAAAGCGGGTTATTATTGTTGACACCTCAAACGAAATTGCCGGTGATGGCGATATTCCCCACCCGGCCATTGGACATGCCCGGCGGATGCAGGTGACCACCCCCACCAAGCAACACGCCGTAATGATTGAAGCCGTTGAAAACCACATGCCCGAGGTCATCGTCATTGATGAGATCGGCACCGAGCTTGAAGCTCTGGCAGCCCGAACCATCGCTGAACGCGGGGTTCAGCTCGTCGGCACCGCCCACGGTAATACCCTGGAGAACCTGATTCTGAACCCCACCCTGTCTGACCTTATTGGCGGTATCCAGAGTGTAACTCTGGGTGACGAAGAGGCAAAACGCAGGGGCACCCAGAAATCCATACTTGAACGCACTGCACCTCCCACCTTTGACATCATCGTTGAAATTCAGGATAGGGACAGAGTCGCCATTCACCCTGAAGTTGCTGAGGCGGTTGATGCTATCCTGCGCGGTCAACCCCCGGCTACGGAAATACGATGGCTGGATGAGACGGGAGAGGTCAAAATAGAGAAAGCAGTGCCGGTTAATACTCAAAAGAAAACTGCCAGAGGCAAACAGTCAGCTAAAGAAAGTAAACTGCACAAGCTCTACCTCTTCGGGGTAAACCGGGGTCGATTTGAGCAAATGGCAAAAGAGGCACAGGTAGATGTAGATGTAGTCGATAATATCAGCAATGCCAGCCTGTTTGTCACCTCAAAACGCTACTATCGCCGCAAGCCGCAAAAGGTAAGGGATGCCGAGATAGCCGATTTGCCTATCTATGTCCTCAGGAGCAACACGCCATCCCAAATCAGGCAGTTTTTAAATACCTTCTACCCTGTAAGCAGCAGCCAGGATATTAGAGACAGAGCAGACTCTCTACAGGTAGCCCTCAGAGAGGCGCAGGAAGCCGTGAACCTAGTGAAGAACGGACAGGAAGAGATTGAACTCAGTCCCCAGAGCGCCTACGTTCGCCGCCTCCAGCACCTCATCGCCGAAAGAAACGAGCTATCCTCAAAAAGCTCCGGCCAGGACCCCCAGAGAAGGGTCAGAATTTACAGGGGATAGAGGAAAAAAATCAATAAAAACACTTGACAAAATACACGGAAACGTGTATAATAAAAGAGTGTAAATGAATAAAGTTACTTTTTCTGACATCGGAATAGAATCATATTACAAAGATAATGAGCACTCCATAAAGCTCTTTTGTGGAGATTGCTTACAGCTTTTACCGCAGTTTCCACAAAACTCTATTGATATGATCTTTGCCGATCCTCCCTATTTTCTATCTAATGGAGGCATAACTTGCCATGCCGGAAGAATGGTCTCAGTAAATAAAGGAAATTGGGATGTATCACACGGGGCAGAGGAAAACCATAAATTTAATCTAGCTTGGCTAAGCGAATGCCAACGGGTATTGACTAAAAATGGGGTTATATGGGTATCTGGGACAGCCCATGTAATATTTTCTGTTGGCTTTGCCATGCAACAGCTTGGGTTTAAGATTCTAAATGATATCGTCTGGTTTAAACCTAACGCTTCTCCCAACCTCAGTTGTAGATATTTTACTCACTCAACAGAAACAGTAATTTGGGCTGCTAAAAACCAGAAAAGCAAACATACCTTCAATTATGAATTAATGAAACAACTCAGTAACGGAAAGCAAATGCGGAATCTCTGGGAAATCTCACCTCCACAACCGAGAGAGAAGGTTCACGGTAAGCACCCTACTCAAAAACCCTTGAAATTATTAGAGAGGATATTATTAGCTTCAAGTAGGGAGAGTGATATTATTCTCGACCCTTTTAATGGAAGTGGCACTACCGCTATAGCTGCCGCAAGACTAAATAGAAGATATCTTGGTATCGATATATCTAAGGAATATCTTGAGCTTACTGTAAAACGCTTAGAAGATGAGCTTAGACACCCCAGATTACAGCTAACCGCAGATGAAGCTCTGTCGTTAAAGTAACTTCTGCATTGGAGAGTCTTTAAAACGTAATGGTGGCGGCCAATTTCTAACCGCATTCGTAATAATTTTGTCAATCTCGTCTTCTCCTGATGCTACCCACCGGATGAAACTCATCAGAAACCCACGAGGAGGATCATACTTGCTTTTCTTAGTTCCTTCTGGACCGAAGTTAAAATCTTGTTCAACCATTAATAGCTGCGTATATACTAGATTTACTATAGCTTCATCCAATTGCATTGTGAAAGTGAGAGCACCTACATCTTTAGCTAACTCCTCTGGGGCATTGCCCTCATATACTCTTTCTATAGCCTCGAAGAGCTTCTGTGCTTGCCTTGGTTCACTCAATTTCTTCAAATAATAGTCGAATATCAAACGAACATGGGTAGGGTAAAATTCTGGTCTGTTATGTATTACCAAACCTACAGCAAAATCATGTGGCGAGAACTTACCTGTTTGTGTAGCTGTTACTTGGACACCTTTTGGGCTTGTATAAATTATCCGTTGCTCACCAGGTTTTAAACTGCCTAGTACTTGGCTAGCCATAGCAATATCCATCTTTATATTCCTCCGTGGTTATATTGTAACATACCATCCCTATCGCAATTTTATTCAGAAGACTATATAATGGTGGTTCAAAAGGGGCGGAGCCCCTTTATTAAATTATCTTCCCTTCCCCTAAGTGACAATATTTCGAAAAAACTGATATAGTTGAAAGTGATGGGTAAGACTCTAGCCGAGAAAATCCTCAGCGCCAAATCCGATGCAGAAGCATATGCCGGCAACATCGTCGTTGTCCGGCTGGACCTGGTCTTTGTACAGGATAGCACGGGTCCACTGACATTGAGGCAATTCAATGAAACCAATCTGAACACTGTTAACAACCCCGAGAGAACCATCCTTTTCATCGACCACTCCGCCCCCAGCCCAGCCAGAGAGCTTTCCAATGACCACATGTTCCTCCGGAATTTTGCCGAGGAAAAGGGTGTCGTCCTAAGTGATATCGGGCAGGGTGTCTGCCACCAGATAGTAGCCGAATCATGGGCTAACCCTGGAGACATTATTGTCGGAGCCGATTCCCATACAGTCACTGCCGGAGCTTTAGGTGCCTTTGCCACCGGAATGGGCTCTACTGATATAGCCGTTGCCATGGCTCTGGGTAAAACCTGGCTGCGTGTACCGGAAACAATAAAGATAGCCGTCCACGGTCGCCTGCCTAAAGGCGTCTACGCCAAGGACCTTATCCTTCATCTCATAGGACAGATTGGCGCTGATGGTGCTACATATAAAGCACTGGAGTTCAGCGGTGAAGCCATAAATGCCATGCCAATGTCGGAGCGCCTCACCATCGCCAATATGGTGGTTGAGGCTGGGGCTAAGGTCGGACTCTTCCCTTCGGATGCCATCACCGAAAACTACTTGAGAAGTCAGGGAAGAGTAGAGCACTATATTCCTCTCAATCCAGACCCTGACGCAACCTACGAGAGCGCGATTGAGATAGATGCCGCTCGGCTTGAGCCAACCGTAGCCAGGCCCCACACCGTTGACAATACCGCTCCAGCCAGGGAACTCAAAGGGACTCACATTGACCAGGTTTTTATCGGTACCTGCACCAACGGGCGCCTTGAAGACCTCCTTGTGGCCGCCAGCATTCTAAAGGGCAGGAAGCGGCACCCGCACACCCGGCTCATCGTTGCCCCAGCCTCACAGAAAGTCCTCCTGGCAGCCCTGGCTGAGGGGTATATCACAACCCTGGTTGAAGCAGGGGCAACCATCGTCCCACCCGGCTGCGCTGCCTGTCTGGGTGTACACCAGGGCGTGCTGGGGGATGGTGAAACATGCCTGTCAACAGGCAACCGCAACTTTAAAGGTCGTATGGGTAACCCTGAAGCCTTCATCTACCTGTCCAGCCCGGCAACAGCTGCAGCCACAGCTATCCGCGGTGAAATAACCGACCCACGTGAGTTCATATAAATGCTAGGGAATCAAAGAGGGACAAAGTCCCTCTTACAAAACAATTTTATTTTTAAAAGAGTTTAAAATGTTAAGAGGTAGAGCCTTTAACTTCGGAGATAATATCTCCACCGACCATATTGTGCCAGGAAGACTGCTACACCTGCGCAGCAACCTGCCCGAACTTGCCAAGCATGTGCTTGAAGATGCTGACCCTACATTTGCCCGGCGCGTACAAAGCGGTGATTTCATAGTCGCCGGAAAGAATTTCGGGCTTGGCTCAAGCCGGGAACACGCCCCGCTTGTCATCAAGATGTCAGGGGTAAGTGCCATTCTTGCCAAGTCGGTGGCTCGCATCTTCTTTCGCAACGCCATTAATATCGGGCTTCCGGTGCTTATCTGTGATACCGAAAGTATCAATGATGCTGACGAGCTGGAGGTAGACCTGAAAACAGGGAAGATTACAGACCTGACAAATGGGGCTGAGCTTCATTTCAGCCCGATGCCTGATATTATGTTAAATATTCTGAATGAAGGCGGACTCATTCCCTATATTAAGAAACACAAGGACTTCGTCATTAAATCGAGAGAATAGAGATTATTTATAAGTCTATCTGACCTTCGGTCAGATAGACTTATAAATAAGTTTAATCTGGCTCATAGGCATCAGCATATTCACTATCCTGACATGGACACTGATTAATCTTTAGCTAACGATTCTATTTTTCGAAACTAATGTAATATATACTTGACAAATTGTAATCTTCATGCTACTATATGTCTTGTAGAGATAACTTATAGACAGCGCTAAATAATAGAAACAGAGGGATAAGCGTGTCACCGAATCAGAAGCGTGTCCGGGATAACGTCGTATTCTGGGGGGACTTATCTGGTTGCCTACAGACATAACCAGCATCCCTTTGAATAATGAACAAACTGAAAAAAAGGAGGATAAGATTATGGCACCATTACAAAAGCGCGCATTATACAGTCTAATTATAGGAGTTATTTTTGCTGTTGCTCTCATTTTACTTTTCGTCGCTAAGGGTGATGTCACTACCTTTGATGAAGATTCGGGATTCAGATTGATTGTATATGCACTGTGGATTGGAGTGCCGCTCGCATACCTGGTAATCATGAACCTCACCCTTCGAAAGCCAGGTCAGGTTGATGAACGGGACAGGTTGATAATGGAGCACGCTCCACGGACCCAATTTTTATCAGTCTTATTCTCACTGATGGCCTGGGTTATTGTACTTACTGAAGCTTTCAGAGACCAGGGGCAAGTACCAGTTATTTACTTAACCTTAATAATGATATCAACCCTGATTATTGGCACGATAGCTCAGTCTCTCGGTATCTTAATTGGCTACTGGAGAGGCGTTAACAATGGCTAGAGTTGCTAAGATAAGAAACCGTATTAGAAGACTTCGTTTCGACCATGACGAAATGACACAAGAGGATTTAGCTAACCGGGCTGGCTGCACCCGGCAAACAATCATTGCTCTTGAGCAGGGGAAATACGTGCCTTCTATTGAACTTGCCTTCAGGATTGCTAAAGTCTTCGGAGTAACTTTAGAGGAAGTGTTTCAGTATGAAGAGAGCAGCCAGTAATATAATTACGGCAATATCCAAACGGATTGACCGGAAATCTAGAAGCGGAGAAATTGCTTCAGGTGTGGTAGAATGGTGTTATGTGAAGAGCAGAGGTAACCGCAGTGAAACACAATATTACGCTGATACCCGGCGATGGCGTGGGACCGGAGGTTATAGAAGCGACCAGGCGGGTTCTTGAGGCTACCGGATTAGAATTCCAGTGGGAAGTGATTAACGCTGGTGCCAGCGCCTTAGAGAAAGAAGGCAGCCTTCTGCCAGAACGCCTCCTCGAGTCAATCAGGAAAAACAAAGTAGCGCTCAAGGGGCCAACCACCACTCCGGTGGGTGCCGGTTTTCGTAGTGTGAATGTAGCTCTTCGAAAGGCGCTGAACCTCTATGCCTGTCTTCGTCCATGCCGAAGCTATACGGGGGTGCCTTCGAGATACGAGAACATAGACATAGTGGTCATAAGGGAAAATACCGAGGACCTTTACGCTGGCATTGAATTCGCCAAAGACTCTCCAGAGACAGAAAAACTGCTTTCTTTTATCTTGCAGAACGTGGGCGAGAAAGTGCCAGAAGACTCAGGCATCTCCATCAAGCTAATATCTGAGACGGGAAGCAGGCGAATTGCCAGGTTTGCCCTTGAGTATGCCCGGGCTAACGGCAGAAAAAAAGTGAGCGCCATCCATAAAGCAAACATCATGAAGTTTTCTGACGGTTTATTTCTTGATGTCGCCCGCAAGGTCGCCAGTTCCTATCCCGATATTGAGTTCGAGGACAGAATTGTTGACAACCTTTGTGCGCAGCTTGTCCAGCAACCGCACCAGTTCGATGTACTTCTGCTGCCTAACCTCTACGGAGATATTGTCTCTGATTTATGTGCCGGGCTCGTTGGCGGCCTGGGAGTAGCTCCGGGAGCGAACATCGGGGACGAGATAGCTGTTTTCGAGCCTACACACGGCAGCGCGCCAAAATACACCGGTATGAACAAGGTTAACCCGCTGGCAACGACTCTATCCGGTATCATGATGCTCCGCTATATAAACGAGAAAGAGGCTGCCGACAGGCTGGAGGCAGCCGTAACCGCAGTCGTCGCCGAAGGCAAATCCGTTACCTATGATTTAAAGCCGGACCGCAATGACCCCACCGCCGTGGGAACCTCCGAGATGGCTGACGCCATAATTGAGAGGCTGAAAAAAGACACTGCTAAATAAGCAATAAGCACAGCAGGTAGCTTAGCCCAGAGGTGTCAGGGTAAGTAGCTCCCGGGCGATATCCGGATACTGGGCGATAAAACGCAGCTCGTCGGCAACAAGCGGCTTCTGCGCCAGCACATTGGCGTATCTCACCAGCTCAAGGACTTCCTCAGCATCATCCCTGTTTTCAAAATCTATTTCCATTTTGCCCATAATATGCCTGAAACCGGATATTCCGCTGTACTGACCGGAGGCTATTTCCCTGCCGGTCTCGACCTGCTCCGGTTCGCCCCGCCCCAGTTCCTTCAAATCATACAGTTCGTAGTTCTGCGGGTCCTTCAGCACTCCATCGGCGTGGATACCGGAGGCATGGGCAAAGGCATTAGCCCCAACTCCAGGCTGATTTATGGGGATGGGAACACCGAAAGCGTAGCTGGCATATTTGCAAATCTTCCATGACTTTGACAGGTGAACTGGCATGCCAAACTTGTATTTTTTAGCCAGACCTCTGGACTTTTTGAGTGCCAGCACCACAGCGACGAGGTCAGCATTGCCGGCTCTTTCCCCGATTCCATTAACAGTCGTGTTTATATAGGCATCCTGCCCACCATCAATAACACCCATTGCCCCGGCAACCGAGTTAGCCACAGCCATCCCAAGGTCGCCGTGGCAGTGGAGCTCGATGGGTATTTCCACTTCCTGTGCCAGCATTTTACAGGCATCGTATATGGTAAAGGGATTATCATAGCCAAGCGTATCACAGTACCTGAACCTGTCTGCTCCATGCTCCCTGGCTAAAGATGCAAATCGGAGCAGGAAATCGGTGTCCGTCCTTGAGGCATCCTCGGCATTAATGCCAACACTTTGAACGCCGCGAGCCCTGGCTGCTTCTATAGCCTCCACCGCCATCGTTAATATGTCTTCCTCACTCCTTCTACCCTGGAACTTACCATCAATCATCTGGCTGGAAGTAGAGATAGAAAGATTCAGGTTCTTTATTTCCGGTACCAGCTTAAAAGCTCTGTCAACATCTTCAGCCGTCGCCCGAATCCACCCTCCCAGTCGGATAGGTTGCAGAACGCCCATTTCCTGCAATCTAAGGTTCGCCAGAAGGTAACGGGACTCGTGTCTGGTGGTGGGGAAGCCAAACTCGCTCTGGTAAACCCCAAACTCATTTAGATATACGTTTATCATGGTCTTTTCCAGTTTGGATAGACCGAGCTTGGCTGTCTGAACACCATCACGATTTGTTACATCAATTAAATAAATCTTGCCCATTTTGTAGCACTTCCCCTATTTCAATGATATGTATCGGTGACTCCAACTGTCAAGCTAGCCAGCCTGCTTACCAACCTCACTGTCTTAGTTTTAATAACCCTATCCCCCTTTATCCCCCTTCCCCTTAATAATAAGGGGAAGGGGGAAGTTGTGTTTTAAGAGAGGCTCCGCCTCTCTTTCACTCTCCTAATTTTTGGGGGTGTTAGAGAGGGGCTTCGCCCCTCTCTAAAATTTCTTTCCCCCTCTCCTAGAGAATGAGAGGAAGATTAGATGCAATTGATACAATTTCGCCTAAGCTAGAGCTTCTTCGGATTTTATTAATCTAACCTATCGTTATAGTATCAAGACGACATCAGATCAGTCATGCCAACGGAACCACGGAACCAAAGTGAATCGACAGAATGAATAATCGCTTAAGTTTTTTCACCACCCATTTTATAGGTTGCCTCTGGATTATAAGGTTCTACCAGTCGCTTCTGTGCTCCATGTCTCTTGGATTTAATAGTCTTGCGTTTTTGCCAACCGTCACTTAAATCGTTGTCCCCGTAGACCTCGCATCCTCTATTAGTGGCTAGAGGCAGGGATAAGTGACGAATCCATATCCTACAGTATCAACAGGATTGGCATGTGGCCACCGCTCAGGTAGAACAGCATTCAGTCACTCTACTGTAATCCAGCGAAGTTAGTATTTCTACCCATTTGGTTATCCAGATTATTTTATGGCGTCGACTTCAGCGATTTCCTCAGCCGTTAATTTCCATTCGACGGCAGCCACATTAGCTGATACCTGCTCTAGCTTTCGTGCTCCAGCGATGACCGTGCTCAGCCACGGTTTTGACAGCAGCCAGACGATAGCCAGCTCTGCCACCGTGTGACCGTGCTCGGTAGCGAAGGTTTCTAATTTGGCCAGCCTGTCCCAATTAGAATCAGTAAACATACGGGCATAAGACGGGTTTGGTCCGGACAACCGAGCATCGGCTGGTAGTTCCTCCCCTTTGCGATATTTCCCGGTCAGAAAACCGCTTGCTAGTGGACTATGAGGTATGACGCCAATGCTATAAGATTGGCAGCAGGGAATCAGTTCTTTCTCAATATCGCGGTAAAGAAGGTTGTATCGGGGCTGCACCATCACAAAAGAATGCAGATTGTTGACCCTGGATGTCCACAGTGCCTCACAAAGCTGCCAGGCAGCAAAATTGGAGCAGCCGATATAGCGCACCTTGCCACTTCGAACCAAATCGTCCAGAGCCCGGAGGGTCTCTTCGATGGGAGTCTCAGGGTCAGGGAAGTGCATTTGATAGAGGTCGATATAATCGGTCTGGAGGCGTTTCAGGCTGGCTTCTACTGCCCTCATGATATAGTATCTCGAGCCGCCCCTCTCGTTAGGGTCTTTACCCATGGGGACGCCAAACTTGGTGGTGATGATAACCTCGGTGCGTTTACCCTTTACCGCTTTGCCTATGAATGTCTCAGAGTTTCCCCGGTCGTAGCCGTCGGCGGTGTCGATAAAGTTGATACCCATATCAAGCGCATGGTTGATGACGGCAATCGAAGTCGGCTCGTCAGCCCACCAGCCAAAGTTGTTGCCCCCCAGACCAATCTCAGAGACCTTGAGCCCGGTGTTCCCAATCTTACGACATTCCATCACGACCTCCTTCAAATATCATTTGATTTATATATATTATGAGGCACATTTTTATTCAGCATCCGTGACTTGGACCAGTATTTCCCATTTCAACTCGCTCTGAGGCGATATTCATCCCTCATCGCCCCTGCCATCTTGGGTATCTCGCAGATAGGTTGGTGCCACAAAGCTAAACATAGGGACTTTTGAAGCTATTTTAGCGTAGTTTGCGGTTATAGGCACTATTTGATATGGGAAATCCAGGCTATTATCGGTCCGACCTTTTAGCCAATGATCTCAGTGAAGGCCTGAACCCTCGTCCTTAATGGTGCCAGGGCAGCCTCACTGTAATCATGCTCCAGATATATATTTGGCAATCCAATACTGTCAAGATAATCCTTAAGCTGGGGCACTTCATAGCCGTGACTATCGCAGTATCTTATTGCCTGGAGGATTACCCCGTTAGCATTCCAGTCTTTAGCAAAGTCTCCCAGGTAGCTGAATCTAGACTCCAGGTCAGTCTTATAGTCTTTCCTGGTCTCGCCGGGACTGGCTTCCCGGTAGGTGCGGGGGCACTTAAGCTCTACTAGATAGTGATAAGCTAACCCATCTAAAGGGTCATCAGTAAGCTTGACATCTGCGAAATAGGCTCTACTGCCTACACAGGTATCATCCATTACTACATTGGCATCAAGGCTCTCAATCATCTCCATAAGAGCTATATCGTCTATAATGCTGCCCCAAACAAGGAGTCTTGCCAGTTTCTTTGGCGGACCGTCCTTGCGCTGTTTAACTTCGCTTATAACCTGCCTCAATAGCTCATTTCCTTCCTCTACAGGGAGGCTCATTATAGCTACCATTACTTGGAGGGTCTCTGTTCCCGAGATGAGGGGTGGGGTGGGTTTTCTCAAGTCATACAATTCCCGCACCAATGCCCGCTGCTGATTATGGACTTCGATGGCTTCCTTGAGTCTTTCGGGAGAAAGCTCCTTGCCGGCAAATGATTCCAGGGTCTTCTGAAAGTCCTTCAGCAACTCCTTGAACTGCTCCTGAGCTACCTTATGAGTGGTATGGGGTGTATCTATGAAGTGGGAATAGGGCGTCTTTACGGCGACATCCCACAAGTGACTCGTCCTGGCACCAACATCACAAATATGAGCCATAACTACCCCATCCAGGAAATCATACCTACCTTTCAATCCCAGATCCAGTAAGCTACGAAGAAAAGGGCAAACCATTGTTGGCAGGTAATCATCTGCCCCGGTTATTGGTTCACTCATATCTCCAAATATTCGGTGGGGTACTGTATCAAGAGCAGTCATCATCTCCAAAACAGGATAGATACAGAGATAACCAATCACCTTCTTCCCTTCTGCCTTCAATTCTTTAGCCCTTTGGTACCGGTCCTGATAAATCTCCTTCACCCTGGTAAGTCCTGTGCCTGCCACTTTTACCATTGATTAAACCCCCTTATGATTAACTTTGTCTGTTTTACCACTCCAGCCCTTCTTTTTTCCTGACCTCTCTGTAATAATCCATTGTCTCTTCAAACGCCTCAGCTTTCTTTAAGCCCGCGACAGGGTCGAAGAGAGTTAGGTCAACGATATCCCCCTCAAGGACTAATGAAGGAATCTTGTATACTTCCATCAATTGTTTCTGGTAAAGGAATAAGGGGGCGGTAAAGGCGCGACAGGTGAGAAGGGGATGGAGAAAAGCCCCGTCACATTGGAATTCCTTGACTCTCCTGACCGCTAGCCGACTAGAAAACCCTTGCCTCTTTATCTCCTCCTTAATCTCGGCGGCCTCCTTAGGCTCGAAATCACGGTCAATGGTAAAAGCTAGCCCTCGACTACTGGCCCTGACATAACGTTCCATGGGGTCACTGATATGACTCACATCTACATCTATGGGTTGGGCAGGGTGATAGCTGCTCTCGTGCACAAAATTCCAGCCCCTCTCCGCCAACTGGTCGAAAAATCCCAGACTATGCCAGGGAGGGAGTCCCTCAAATGTCAATCTATATCTCTCCTCCCGGTTAATCCCTGCTATCTTGTTGTCCACCCTGTCCTTGACCTCGTCATACATCTTACTATATAGACCGGTCATTTCTTCAGCATCTCCTGCCTTGTAGAGAGCGCCGGACATGGCGCTCCAAAAGTCCCTGGAATGCATTGGGCCGGGTCTTGCCTTACGCAGTTCGTTAGTATTCCACCACACCGTGTCCAGCTCCTTGTTACCTCGCATCTCCCCTATTTTATCCCAATCCATCTTCCTCCCCAGCAGGTGTTCCAGGAAGGCAACAAACTCCTTATACTCTTTGACCATGAAGCTAATGGAGCGTTCATGAGCACCCTCCATCAGGGACTCTCTTTGCCCGGCAGCAGGGGACTCC
>CAYNFT010000025.1:0-24009 GCA_964396535.1 uncultured Dehalococcoidales bacterium
ACTGTACCTCCTGAGCTTATTATGCTCCGAAAGGTCAGTGTTTTCATGACATCATTTTGTTACTTAAGGTTTTTATAAAAGTAAGATCCTCTATTTTGCTATAATATCGCTTTCTATAGCTTATAAGTAGTATCCTTTATAGGAGAGGGGTAGTAATTCTCAAGTTCAAATATTGCAAAGGGGATAGAATTGCTAAAAATCCTTTTCATCCCTCAAAACAGCAAGGAAATCTCACAAATTGCTTTAATTAGAGATGAGTTAACAAAGCAAGACATAAGTATTAACTCTATTGCTCTCAATAAAACACTCGCTCAACTTTTACGGGAAGCTAACTTTGAATATAAAAAAGTTGAAGATTATCACACCCAAAATACCGTAAAAATTATCCAGCGTGAGCAGCCCGATATTGTCTATATGAACCCCATTAGCATCTCACCATTTATGATTGCTTTTACTTGCGCCGCTGCCTATCTCGAAATACCATGCCTGCAAATTTATTACGGCGATATTGCATCACCTACCACTCACGGATTAACCTCACTATCGGAGAAGGTAGCTTTATTTTTCAAGCGAGTAATAGGATTTTGCTGCAGCCTGAATAACTTGTTATCCTTCATCTACTTAGTGAAAACGATTGAGGTTACAAGTAATTATATAGACTCCCACAACATACTGTTCAGAGAACTACTTAAACTGAAAAATCCTTACATTGAGTCACATCGGTACCGAGAAGGCGCCAATTTAATTGTATCCAATCAGTCGACCAGGGAAATCATGATTGGTCTCGGTTGGCCGAAGGAGAGTGTATTTGTTCTCGAGCAGTCAAGATTAGACATGATATTCCGCCAGATACTTAACCGGGATTAATTTATTAGCCGACGGCAAATATCCAACATAATTATTCTTGCGATATTGCCGCTGATTGATTCCGGTTTTCGGAAGAACTCAAAGTATACCTTGTGACAATCATAAAGGCAACCATGATTGTACTTTAGCTTGTTTTGTTGGATCATGCGTATTGGTTGTTTGCCCTTGGTTGCAGTAGACGTGGTAAAACCCAAAAGAGGTAAAACAGGGAAGTCATTGAATGTACGGGTGGTGAGGCTCGACGCTCTGGTTTTATCCAATCTCTAGGCAAGGTTGCCTACCCAACCACATGAATGAGAGTGCTTAGGAAGAATCCAAGCTCTCCAAACAACCGAATAGAGTACACCGCCCTCTCTCACACGGGAATGCTAAAGGCTAGTTCGAAGGTTTTGGTTCTGTCTATCGTACGGTACTGCCCAGTAAAACCCGCAGTAAAACTAAAATCAGAACTCTAATTGATGCATTTTACCCGTTCTTAGTGGTTCTCTTTCGTTTTGCCTCAAAAAGCTTTGCCACCTGTTCCCTGAGATAGTGTTGAACGAAAGAGTTTACCGTGCCATCAGGGTAAATAACGCGATTTCCGATAAGAGGCTTCAGCTTATTTTCTAACGCTAACTCCGAAAAGGGAGTACCAACTTTCTCTTTAAGTTCAGAAATAGAAAACCTGGCATTCTCCCAAAGCCATTTTCATACCTCATTTTCAGTGTCACTTTTAAGCTCTGTCAGCTTGTCCGCACGCTTAACTGCGAGACTTGTCCAAGCAATGATAATTTTAATGAGCTCTGGATTGTCAGTTGCTACCAGAACTACTTCCGGTTTTTCACTCTGTTTGAACCAGTCTAGCTTCTCAGTATATAAATCGTCATTCACGTTAGTACTTTCATATAGTTTACAGTACGCAATTGCAGTGTCCCATACATCCTTCAATGCCAGTCTTCTGCCAAAGTTCAGACTCTTCCAGACATAGGGCAAGCTCGAGTTCAGGCTGCAGCCTTCGTACGGTCTCGATTATAAGAGAGTAGACTTCGCTTCTCAGTGCCCGAGAGTAACGAGCTCTCCCATCTCCTACTCCGTGGTATGTGTCTTCAATATGAGTAGATATTGCGTTGTCCAATCCCATCTTTTGCTCCATAAGTTTACGTGCTCCTTTATAGATGCAAACACCGCCAAGAGTAAGGCGCTGAAGCGGTACTGTTCTTACCAGGCGTTCAGTGAACGAAGTATATATGTCTTGCCATCCCTCAACTGGTATGATAGGCATCATGACAGCGCGGACGGGATAGCCGGAGGAAACCACTCGGCGCATGACTTCCAAACGCTCCTCAACACCGGGGACGTTCTCTTCAAAGATATTGCATACCTCCGGGGGATTCACACTCCAGGAAAGGATGGTATGCCCGCGGTGTTCAAGAGCTAACAATCGTTTAATATTGGTGCTTTTGGTGAGGAGGGTAAGACGGGCGTAAGTATGTTCTGCAAAAAAGGGGACTAAAACAGTCGAATATGCAGTCAGTGGGTCAAGTGCTAGCGGGTCTTGCAGCTTGCCGATATAAAATGAGGTTGGTTTCCCCAAACGTTGGGCAGTCCGGTCTATTTCATCAAGCATCTCAGGGAGATTCACATATATCTTTACTGTCGGGGAAAATTTGACTCCCTGCGTTCCCGCAAGGTAGCAATATTTACAGCCATAGGGGCAGAAGCCATAAGGAGAGAAGTGCCAGTAGTTTGGGCATGTATTTCCCTCTTCCTCGCTGAAACGTACCGCCGACTTAAGCTCACCGAAAACGAGTGTCTGCTTGCCAGTTCGGTGCAAGGCAAGTGCATCGGTTTTGTTTAGTTCGATCCGGTTGTGAGGAGTATCCAGACACTGTTTTACATCAGCTTCAGGATATAGATGGCAGATACGCTCCACAAATTGCTGACGCTCTTTAGTGGAAATACTTCCTTTAGCAAGGTAGATTTGAGACACCTTCACATAGTCTGGACTAACCGGCTCATATTTCGTTGGCAATGATAACTTGGGTCTGGCTTCCCTGAACAAATTCATTTGGTTATTGTGTTGCATTGTTCAAATCTTACTGCCCTGAATTCTGAATACGAACTGCCTTATTATTGGTGAGCGTCTCCCAACGTTTCATTATGACATCACAGTATACAGGATTGAGTTCCATCAGATAGGCTTTTCTTGCCGCCTTTTCGGCAGCAATCAGTGTAGTACCTGAGCCACCGAAGGGTTCGAAAACACTGCCGGCAGAGCCAGTGTACGCCTGAATAGAGCGAAAGGGGATTTCTACAGGGCAAACTGCAGGATGACCAAACTGCTCCATTTGATTGGTAACTGCAGCTATCTCCCACACGTCAGTGTGATATTTGGACATGTACTCCCGTCCCTCTCGTGTCATCTTAGGTATATCGCCCGGCTTCTGGTAAACCAATAGTGCTTCCCATTCCAATGCTGGATAATAGCACGAATTACGTAAGATATGGAAATCTCTTGGTATGGCGTAATTCGCTCCAGTCTTTTTCCAGATGATAGTATCTAGGTACTGAAATCCGCTTTCTTCAAATAGTCTGGAATGATGACTTACATGGTCGTGATGCGTGCTACAACCGTTAGCGATGTTCCAGACACAGACTCCGCCTGCTTCTAGAATATCATAACAGTTCTGGATAATCTTTCGAATGTCTTCAAGATAAGCTAAATATTCATCCCAGTGGGAATAAGCTCTCTGGTTGAAATATGGAGGACCGCCAAAGACGTGGTTCATCACTTGGTCTTTGATTAGCCGTCTTATTGAATCTCTGTCCCTCGAATCAGCACAGAGCAATCGGTGATTTCCTAAAATGTAGAGGTCTCCAGGTTGAGTTAGTACAGATGTATTGTTAACTTCTGGGACGATATTATCATCGTCGCTTTCATTCAGTATAAGCCGCCTTATTTCCTCGTCACTGAAACCCAAGCTCTTGATATCAATATCCTCAGACCTGAGTTCCTCCAGCACCTCCCTCAGCCTTGGAAAATCCCAATCGGCAATCTCGGCAGTTTTGTTATCAGCAATGGCAAAGGCCCTCCGCTTGGCATCTGTCATTTCAATCACAATAACCGGCACCTTCTCTATACCAAGCTTTTGCGCAGCCTTCCAGCGAGTATGTCCGGCTATTATAGTCGAATTCCGGTCACACAAGATTGGCACGTTAAAACCGAAGGAACGAATACTTTCTGCTACTGCGTCTACAGCATGTTCGTTCAACCTGGGATTATCTTCCCAGGGGATTAGTTTGTCTAGTTCGATTTCCTGAACTTGAAGCATTATATCACCTTTACGTAAAGTACAAATTAACTCTGAGATTCTTCACTTAGACTGATAAGAACAAATGTACTAATAATTTGATTCTAGCATCATACGACTATAATAACAAGATGATTTTGTCATAATATGGGATTAGCTTGTAAGGCAAACTCGAAAGGGCTCGAGCTGATACTTACAGTCTGAAAGCCAGTTCAAAAGTTCTGTCTATCGTACGGTACCGCCCACCATTTTTTAAAGCTAAAAAGAACCCTTAAGCGGATTACTGCATAAGGGCTTTTTATTAAATGGAACTAATTTGGCACTAATCAATATTAGCTTATTGCACTAATGATTCACCATACTTTTTAATATCCACATTAAACAAACATCGGGATGTTTGCCCTTCCATGCGTACGTTTCTGGTTGAAAGTTATAGCCCTTAAAGGATATCTACGTAAAGTTTATGGTAAGATGGTTCGCTAATCAGAATAAGATATCATGTATTAGACCAAGGAAGTTATGAGTAGGACACAGCATTCATATTCCAGGCAAATCAACTTTGAAGCGGTGTTTAATTTTCGTGACCTCGGCGGTTACCAGGCTAAAGGAGGTCGTACTGTGTTCTGGCGTCGACTCTTCCGCAGTGGTGAACTACGCCATATGACCAAACGAGATATTATGAAGGTTAAGGAAGAAATCGGACTAACATCGGTAATAGATCTCCGAAACGCGCGAGAAGGACTAGAACAGCGACAGGAAATTAGCCTCATGAATAAAATCGGGGCAAAGTATTGTTACGTACCGCTCAATACGAATAGTGATCGTAGGAAGGACCGAGAACTGTCTCTAAAATTTTCTAACATGGGCGAGGTCTATTTATATCGCATAGGGAATAAAGAATACGGCCAGCGATTAGTTGAAGCCCTAGAAATCATCGCTGATCCGAATAATCATCAACTTGTATTTCATTGCGTCGCGGGCAAAGACCGATCAGGCGTATTGGCCGCACTAGTCCTAGGTACATTAGGTGTCACAGATAAAGATATCGTTGATGACTACATTTCAACGGCTCCATATATGAAAGACTTTTTACCCAAACTGAAAACCGCGTCTAGGACTCCCGAACTGCGCATCGAAATACCATACTCGTGAAGCTCCTTCTGCCTGGCTTTGTATATTAGGTGACGAGTGCCACTAATCATTTGCCATAGCCTGAAGCCTATATCTTTAGATTCTGTCATTTCCCTCCGTTCCTTTTAGACTATAGATTTGATGACAATGAGAGGATAAATATAGTGATACTATTCATTAAATACAGAATACCTGCACCCTATTATAAATATATAAAACTATTTCTAAAAGTTATCCCATTTTTTGGGAACAAGCGCTAATTTCCTTAGTTATTCTTGACATCAATCCCTATTATATGTTATTACTAATCGTGTCCGACTATCGTAGACGACTATTGTATACGATTTTACGGTAACATATTATTCTAAATCAAGTTATAGAAAGGGTATAACTGAATAGGACTGTATTTAACTCACCTTTTTAGGTTATCTAATTAATTTAAAATTGAATTTACTACACTAAAGCAGATAACCCATCTATATTTTTGATAGATGAAAGATAGTAGTGAGTGTAATTATTGGGCATCAGAACCGCAAGAATTATCTGGTGGTAGATGATGCCCTTTTTTATTTTGCCGGAGACAGTTAACCATAAAGCTTAGGAAATATTTTTAAACAGGATATGTTGGGGAAAAAAAGGGGAGTTTGAAGCATATCGAATTAAATAGTGCTTGCCCTGCCGGGGGAAACCAGGGTGCTGAGGATAAGCAGCTTATCTCAGCTTAAATACCATCCATACCCCTCCCGTGTCCGGAGCCCTGGGGGTAATCGGGCTTAGTGGCAGGGCCAGCCAATGAGAAGGAGGTGGTGCCTTTAAAGCAAAAAATAATTGGTAGAAACGGCAATCAGGTACAGGAAAGATAGCAATAAAAGGATAGTGTAATGGGAACAGGTTTGTCAAATCAAGACAATAGAGCAAGAGAGGAGGTGAAATGACAATGAAAAGAAAGATTATCTGGATGCTGGTGAGCTGCTTGATGGTGCTATCGCTGGTGATGGCATCCTGCGGCCCGGCGGAAGAGGAGGGAGAAGTGGAGGTGGGGGAGGAGGTGGAGGTGGGGGAGGAACCAGAATACGGTGGTACGTTGACCATGGCTACTACGGGTTCGCCGAGGGATTGGGATGAAGCCTTCCAGCCGGTGTGGGTATCGGGTGGTAGCCGCCTTGTTTATGAGCTTCTTTTGCAGGGAGACTGGGCAATGGGGCCAAACGGCAGCGGCGAAGTCGGTTTCAAGCAGAATACCTTTCCCTTCCCGTCATTTATGACCGGATGTCTGGCGGAGAGCTGGGAAATAGTTGACGACCAAACCATGCTATTCAATATCCGTAAGGGAGTTCATTTCCATGATAAGCCGCCGACGAACGGCAGAGAAATGACCGCCTATGATGTAGAGTACAGCCTGATGAGGATAGCGACATCTCCCACATCCTACCAAGGCTTGAATTATGCTTTGGGTACAGACTTAGAATCGGTAACCGCGCTTAATAAGTGGACGGTTGAAATCAAGAGTCCGCCCGGGAGGCTGTCCAGGGCATATGCCGGTTATGTATCAACCCAGGGATGGACGGTTCCCCGTGAAGCCGTTGAAGAATACGGCGACCTGCGGGATTGGGAGAATCTTTGCGGCACAGGACCATTCATGGTGACAGACTATGTAGTCGATACCTCTATCACATACGTAAAAAACCCTAACTACTGGCAGAAGGACCCCTTTCACCCGGAGAACCAACTGCCCTATGTGGACGGCGTTAAGTCTTTGATTATCGGGGATAAGTCTACCAGGCTGGCGGCATTCCGGACAGGTCAGATTGACCAGATGACGAACTTATTGCTGGAGGACAAGGAGCAATTTGAGAAGACGAACCCCGAGATGCTTTGGACGAAATACTTGCCCAAGACCTTTATTATCTGCTGGAGGGTTGACACACCGCCCTTCGATGACATAAGGGTTAGACATGCGCTGGCTATGGCCATAGACCGGCAGGAAATAATCGATTCCTACTTTAAGGGCGACGCTGAGATGCTCACACAGGAGTGTATGCCTATTCCAGAGTTTAGCCACTATTATACGCCACTGGAGGAGCTTCCCCCGGCAGCTAGGGAGCTGTTTACGTATAACCCGGACAAGGCGAGGACGCTTCTGGCTGACGCAGGCTACCCCAATGGCTTCCAAACTGAGATTGTTTGTACGGCCAGTGAAGCGGACGAGATGTCCATATATAAGGGCTATTGGGATGCAATTGGTGTCGACCTTGCGCTGAAGGTGACAGAAGCGGGCGCCATAAGCGGTATCATGCATAACAAGACATACACACAGATGATTACGCATTCGGCTAATTCAAATCGGCCTGAAATGTTCCTGATGGTCACCAAGGGGCAGGAGATGAACTATAGCATGGTCGACGACCCATATGTCAATAATTGCTTTGATGAAAGTGCGGCGACGCTCATAACTGACCCGGAACGGAACGCAAAAGTGGTCAAGGAGGGAATCCAGTATCTCATTGAGCAGGCCTTTTCATTTCAGCCTCCGACGCCGTATCTTTTCACTGCATGGTTCCCCTGGGTAAAGGGCTACAACGGCGAATTAACTCCCGGCTCATGGGCTCACTTTGATACCTGGTACAAGTACATCTGGATAGACCAGACACTGAAGAAGTCCTTGGGGTACTAGCCTGGCATCATAGAGACAGCCGAATAGAAGAGGGGGCTAGAGGGTTTAGACCCTCTAGCCCTGTTATCTCCAATAAAGGTTCAGGCTCCTACCAACTACAAGTCTAACACATAACGCATGCCTATTGTAGTCGGTTGATCGCCCTGTGAAATCCAGGGCACTACCTTGTAGCTATGCCGTAGCTGTGTTGAACAAATCGCTAAAAGGTGCAATGACACCTATCTGTTAGGCACCGATATTGCCCGTAATCTGTTCATGAGGGGTAGCGTTGACGACTGAACCCATCTTAATGTCATAAACCTAATTGCCTGGCTTCAAGATAAGCCGCTGAATGGTAGCTGCTTCGACCTGCCCCCGTGTCCAGAGCATGGGATGGTACTCAATTTTGCGCCAGAGGTCAATCATATCATCATAGTGTTCGTTGTAAGGATGACCGCTTTGACCAGTGGTATGGATAGTTATGCTTCTTGAGAAGTCGCTCAGGTCGACAATCATACGCATTGAAGTTAACCACATCACCGTAAAGTTATCGAGAGGTACAGCCCACACAGTATTGTTAATAGTCTGCGTGCTGCCGCTGACAGAAACTGGACCGCGATTGACGATTCTCTCAATCAGGCCAATGCCACTCAGGCCGAGCGGATTACTGACAAAGGTAGCCGTATGCAGTTCACCCCACCGCCAGTCATCGCGATTTTTACCGAGTGCAGCCACCGTTGCTGCATATCCCTCTTCGAATGAGCGAAGCAAGATGTCATCGCGAGTTTCAGTTATGTAATTGGTTGTAATATCATCCCACCAGGGGTTATCAGGCTCCTGCAGGAGTAAAAATGTAGCCCGCATTTCCGTATCACCACCGTATAGAGGAATATCCTCACCCCCCTGGTCCCGGTAGAGGTTGTCCATCAATTTCAACCAGAACTGAGCATACAGGGCAGTATGTGGGCTGTCCATATGGCATTGATAGTCCCATTCAAGCAGCCAGTCGCGAGCTTCGTTTAGCTCGACATCATCGAATTGCAAATCAGCAAGATAAGGTATTAGCTCTTCGGCGCTAAGTAGCTTATTATCTCCCTGAATAGTCTGGAAACTGGCGATGCTGTGCAGTGCATTCTCTTCCAGCATCTCGACAATACGTTCACTGCGGTAACCGTAGTCCCATTCCTGACTGATTGCGTAATTCTGTCCTTCACCCAGTTCTTCCGCCAGTTGTTCATAGTATTCCAGCGGAATAATTGCCTGGTTGGCGGTGACAATGTAGCCACGTGCTGGATTGAATACGCGGGGCAAGCTGTCGTACGGGATGAATCCCTGCCATTCAAACTCATCGGTCCAGCCTGGAACGGGTATCAGCCCGCTGTGGTTTGCGTTTCGAATTGGAATGCGTCCCGGCATTTGGTAGCCAATGTTACCCTCTACATCAGCATAAACGAGATTCTGTGAGGGGACGTCCCAATAAAGTAGGGCTTGACGAAACTCTGACCAGTTCCCGGCTCGATTGAGTTCCAGAATCGACCGCGAGATGGTACCCGGGTCTAAAGCCGTCCAGCGCAATGCCAGTGGGTCTTCATTGTTAAAGCCCAGGGGCTCTCCGGTTTCTTCGTCAATCTGATTATCGTTAATAACTGGCCCGAGGTGCGTTTCACGAACCTGGATAGTGATTGGCTCTTCCTCATCCCCAAAATAGATTGTCTCCTCGTGAACGGTCATATCTCGCCACTCCCCATTCCACTCGTATTGAAGCGGGTTATCAAGATTAACACGAATGCAATACAGGTCGGATACATCGGGACCTACGTTGGTCAAACCCCAGGCTATGGCTTCGTTATGGCCGATAATAACCCCGGCTGACGCTGGAAAGGCAAAACCAACTACATCGAAAGAGGAATCTCCATCGGCTGGCTGGCAGTGCAAGCCAATCTCGTACCAGATAGATGGCATCTGGATGCCCAGATGAGGGTCGTTGGCGAGTAGTGGCATACCAGTTTCTGACATGCTAGCGTTTACTACCCAGCTATTGCTACCAATACCTTGACCATGACCAGAGCCCGCACCTATGTCAGGCCAGGTACCTCCAGTTGAGAACACGTTGTTTTCCGTACCATTAGCCGTATTGTTCGCTTGGGTACCGTTATTTGACTCTCCGAAACCCAGGTCTTCTGGCTGGATGATGGTAGGTCTTTCGCCATATGGCCATGGAGGTGTCAGCCACTGGTCAGCCATTTCCTGCCCAACCAGTTCATAGAGTTCGGCGCGATATTCTTCCATATCATTTCTGGGACCCAAATCCCATGCCATCAGCTTGGCAAATACCAGCGAATCAACAGGCGTCCATGGCTCAATTTCAATGTTAATACCAGTCAGTTTCAGTATTCCATATTCGAGAGCCAGATCGCTGGAGTCACGGCTCGTAATGTAAGCGTTGACGCCATCAGCAAAAGCTTGCAGGGTAGCGATTGTCTCGGCATCATAGTTGCTTAACTCCTGCTCAGCCACGCGCTTCCAGCCGAGAGTACGAATGAGCACATCGGCGGCCAGCAGCTCATGATTCTTGCCGGTTAGCTCTTCGATGCTGCCACTGCCAACGTGCCGGAAGAATTCCATTTGCCACCAGCGGTCCTGAGCTTGTGTGTAGCCCTGAGCGAAGAACAGGTCATGCATGTTGTAGGCGTAGATGTGAGGGATACCCCACTCATCACACAATATTTCGACCTGGTCAGTCAATCCGGCTACTATCAGTTCCCCGTCATGCTCTGGTAACGGACTTCTGGTCAAATGATAGAAAAAAGCGTATCCCCCGACAAGAACGATAGCTACAATAACTCCGACGACAATCAAAACGGTGCGAGTCACCTTACTCAATACGCTATCCCCATCATAGTTATTATCTAAGAATCAGCCGAAGTCTCACAATGTATCGTAGCTATTAATCATATAGTTTGTTTAAATAGGTGTCAATAACTAAGCCTTCTCGGGTTCTTTGAGCCAAGCGTCAGAGTACTCTAATTCGTGCGGGTTAGAAGTTGAAGATATTGGTAGGTTAAATTGGAAGTCTTGGCAATACTTATAATGCTTGGACTTGAATCTATTACATTTAGGACACCGGTCAAGAAAACCTTCCTTCCAAATCCAGTAATGCTCTAGACAAAAGTGTGTTTCAGGATGGATTGGTTTATTACACGACCAATATTCACATCTTTTGACATATTGCGTAGACATATATAGCAGACATTATATAATAAATTAGATAAAAAAATAAAAAAGACAAGAGTTGTAGAATATTGTAAATGATGTAGTGCATAGAATAGGTGAAAATGAGGAAACATATAGAGTATAATTGTAACAACGAAAGGAAGCAAGCAGCCTCCGCGTTTTATAAAGAGTGCTTTACACACAGGGGGGCGGAAATTCAAGCCCACCACCGCCCAGTTTAGCTTCAATTTTAGCCATCGACCCTACCACTAGCCCGAAAAAGGGCAACTGCCTTCCAAAAAATACCCGCAATATAGCACAAAGTCGTAGCCTGTTACCCAATCAAGGTTTAAGCTATCAGTGCAAGGGGTTTGAGTTGATGACGCTTTAAGACGCACTGGTAGCCTATAAAACCTACGCTAGGGCTGAAGGCAAGAGTCCAAAGACTGTCCCTGGGTACCTCTAGCATGGGCCACTCTGACGAATTTTTAAGCTCTAAGCGGTAAGAGATAGGCACTATGTAATTATACTGATAATACCGACCATCTTCCTTCCTTAAGTGGTTATTGTGGACTTCCTAGGAATAATAGGCTATTATAATCCACATAATTACCTCAAATACGTCTGGCTTGACCAGAATCTAAAGGAACAGATGGGATACTAAGCTGTAATGCTAATATGGAGGGATAAGCGATGAACGGGATTGATATATTTCTTATAGTAGCTCTGGTTATTCCGGCATTTGTTGGTTTAAAACAGGGAATCATTAAGGCAGCATTATCTTTAGCTGGATTGATAATAGGAGTAGTCCTGGCCAGTAATTTATATCAGCCCCTTTCAAAAGTGCTGGCCTTTATACCTAATAAAGATGTAGCCAATATTATTTCTTTTATCCTAATACTAGTCTGTGTAATAGTAATCTCTACCGTACTGGCACGTTTATTAAAGTCTATTGCCTCGGCGATGATGCTTGGCTGGGTTAATCATGTTGGTGGCGCTATCTTTGGTTTTTTCGTGGGGGCTATATTATGGAGTGCTTTATTGGCTACCTGGGTAAAATTTTTCGGTACCGGACTAGTTACCGAGTCATTCCTGGCAGGAGTGCTGCTGGATAAATTCCCGCTGATATTAGCCCTACTTCCAAGCGAGTTTGATACTATCCGTGATTTCTTTCACTGAAGATTTACAATCAGCACAACCGCTAACCTCAATAAATGATTATTCATAAAACGTAATTTGGCAGTGGAAAGGAAAGAACTCTCTTAACGTGTTGGGTAAGAGAGCTTTAAAACGGCTTAGAATAGGCACTAACTAGGTTTTCCCTTAATAGCAAGGAAGGACTAGAGGGCAAGACTGAAGGTTAAGCTAGAGGTTCTGTCTATTGTACACTTCAGCCCACCATGTCACATTTTCGCCCATTATGGCAACTCCCCCTAATGTTTGATACTACAGCTATAAGAATCGATGTCTGAGAGTTCAACACTTGACTGGCTAAGGAAATGGAAGGGACCGCTCGAAAGCGGCCCCTTCAGGATTATCACTATTACTCGTGTGTTTCGTTATCGAGCCTAGCGTGCCCTCGTTTTGAGCCAGGCAGGGGGCTTACCTTCATTATGCCAGCCCGTTTTCTTACCATGTGACCAGCCGGCTGGCACATCATTGTGCCAGCCCGTTTTCTTACCATGTGACCAGCCGGGTGGCTCGTGGAACTCTTTCTTCCCAACGGCCTTGATAATTACTGTGGCATTAGCAGTTCTCACGATACCGTCCTTAACCGCAGTTACCTGAACGGTGTTCGGGTATGTGCCGGGCGTATTTCCTGCCGTGAACAGCCCTGTACTGTTGATTGTCCCACCTCCCGCTACCACAGCCCACGTATATGAAACATTGTCCACTGTCACGTTATTAGCATCACGACCTACCGCAGTGAACTGCTTGGTACCACCAACCGGAACTGTCGCCGTAACCGGAGAGATAACCACATTGTCTAAGGGTTTTGCTGTCTGGGCTTTGGCTGCCGTCAGTGGCACTGCGGATGCAATTAGAACAAGAGCAAGCACTATGCCGATGACCAGTTTTCTCATCTAGTACCTCCAATCAACTACTACTTATACTATATAACGATGCAAACGATAAAAAGTTAGGTGCTGTCATCGATAGCTGACTAACTTGAACTTGTGTACCCTCTCTGCAGAATCCCATCGCAGCAAGTTATTTGTGGCAGGCTAAAAACAAATTCGCCAGACCAACCACCACCGCCTATTCTCCGGAGGTGGTGCTGGTCTGGCGAAAAATACAAACGGAAGAATAACCCGGCTGGACCCTACCGCCAGGCGTCTATGCTGTAGGCGGGGTTACCCATAGCTGAGCGACCGCCGAGTTGAAGGCATACCTCTTCCGGTCCACCGGCGACAATTATTAAGTTGTCCCGGGGGTCGTCCCCCAGGACTGGCACCATATAATCTTCGGACAGCTCTTTCCAGCGCTTCCCTGACGTTTTTTCTATAGCCTGGCCGCCACCTGTGTACATATCTTGCCACGAGTAGTTCTTATACTGTGATACCGGCACGCGGCCTCGCTTCCAGAGCCACTCGTATACGTCATCTTTAGATTTAAAGCCTATTTTTTGCAGGTCCATAGCCATCTGGGGAGCCATGATAAATGTGTGAGACCCTTCCCGGTTAGCCCATAGACCGGGCATGAGGTATTCCAACCAGTTGTGCGGGCCAACCTGATTTCTAACTCCAATGCGTCTAGCTACGCCCCCGTGACCAGCTTTCTGAAGCGCCCGATATCCTCCCGGGGAGAACTGGCCACCCTCTACGCCACCCCCCCCGTTCATGACCATAGCAACGCTCTCGTCTTTCTTGAAGCCGTACTCTTCGTTTAAGCCTTTCCAGCCCGGCGGCAGCCCATCCACGTTCTCAGCAAAGCAGGTGCCCCCCGTATTAAAGGGGCTCCCAATGCTGTTCATGCGGTTTACGCCGGCAATAGAGCCACCCATGTTAATAGCCATGAGCTGATAGGAACGCCCAATGGTCGCATTGGCCTGGTTCCCGGGGTCAAGCATGGCGGTGCCAGTATTCATCCCTATCTCCTTGGCCATGGGACCACTGACACAGACCCACTGACTCCAGAATACGGTAGTACCGGTACCACACCCTGATTCGGCAATGGCAAGTACCACGGGGAAGTACTCCGGCTTACACCCCGCCATTACGGCATTAACCGCCACCCTTTCCACAGTAGCCGTACAATTCAAGGGCGAGAACCGCACCACAGTACCCTTCTTTCTTCCCTGCGGCCCAAATCCTGGTCTATCAGACTGGAGAGCTATCAGCTCATCTGGTTTGTGGCTGGTTCCTTTCAGCATCGCCTCAACACGCTCCTCGGTGGGCAGCACTATCGGAAGACCGTCAGTATAGATGGAGATAGGAGACTGTCCTGCCCAGAAGACATAGAAGACATTCCTTGTCTGCTGGTAGAACTCCTGTGCTTCATCAAGAGTACCTTCAAAGAGCACCCTGTCCTGCGGCGGCGGTTCCCACCTGCCGCTTTCCTTCTCCTCTTCAGTCAAGGGCTTGGTCAAGGCTGCAAGCAAGGGTTCAATGAATGTGTCAATCCCTTCCTGTCCAGGGATACTACGCGAAGCGTAGACAATGCGTATATTGGGGGTACCGGTTGCCAGCGCCGTCTGCTTGACCATTTCAATCTGGTCCTCAAAAGTAACGAGCACTGTCGGGATGCCCGCTTGCTCAAGTTCTGCTGTGTAGGCAGACTGCCTCCATGCAGCACCGCTTCACCAAGCCACCCCTTGTATCAAGCCATCACACGTTTTCTTCTCCTCTTCCGTTATTTCGTGCGGATTAGTAGTGTATGTCTGCTTTTTTATCCAGTTCACATTGGGATAATCTTTATTTAATCGTTCCCACAGGGGATTCACGACATCCGCCTCACCTGAGCCACTGAAAACGATAGTTTTGCCATCAATGGTGTCAAGGCGTGGTGCCAGAGGAAATGTGTCCACTCCTTCCTTCATACCAACCGGATTGAGAAATTTATATTTCTCTGCCATTTGCGTTCTCCTTGCATCATTTCATTTTTCTTTTACTAACCAGCTTCACCCTTCATATATCACCCCCTTCCTTTTGCTCACTATACTCTACATTGCCTACTTACTATCAATTCTACTACCTCATCGCAACGGGGGTCAACTTGATACAAATGCTCAACATCCCTGCTCTAAACCTGTTTTCCAGGAGTCATTTCCTCCCTCAGCATCGTCTGCCACATTCAATAGCACCGGGACAGGTGACAAGTTCGATTTTTCCGGCAGATTTCTTGACAACAATGAGCACCTAACTGAGAGAAGTATTGACTAGGTATCAATAAGGTAGTAACATCTGATTCAGAAAGGAGGAACTAAAATATGAAAGCTGCTTTTATCGTTGCGCCTAGGAAATTTGAGATAAGAGATGTCGAGATGCCGACCATAAACGATGACCAGATGCTGGTGAAAATAGAAGCCTGCGGGGTGTGCACTAGCGACATGGCGGCATATCTTGACACATGGAGCGAGGACGTCAAGCAACAGCGACCGTTTCCAAGAAGAGTGGGCCATGAACCCGCGGGAACAGTGGTTGAAGTGGGAAAGAATGTTGAAGGTTTCAAGGAAGGGGACAGAATAACCGGTATTTTCGGCATGGGAAGCTTTGCCGAATATGCTGCTTTCAACCCATTAGGAGGACCCGGTGCTAGACGCGCCCCTATGATTGAAAAGATACCTGACGGAATTCCCATAGAACATGCGATAGGCGAACCACTAATGTGCCTGATGTCTATAGCCAGAACCACCACCCCGGAGCTAGGAGACTATGTATTCCAGGTAGGCTGTGGTTTTATGGGACTGGGCGTTATTGCCGGAGTAGCCAACCCTAAACTCAGGGAATACATAGTCTGTGACCTTGAGGACTGGAGACTGGACTTAGCCAGGGAACTTGGCGCTACAATCACCTTGAACCCCAATAAAGTTGATGTGGTCGAGGAAGTTATGAAAATAACGGACGGCAAGGGAGTTGATGTAGCCATAGAAGTCGTAGGCCATCCACCGGGCATGAAAATGGTTGGCGCAGTAATTAAGGGTAACAGGGGAAAGATTATTGCTGTTGGCTGGCACCAAGCTCCGGACACCTATGAGTTGATGAGCTGGATTAAGTCACCGATAATATATAGCCCTCAAGGCATAGGCATGTCTACGGATCCGCTAAGCGAACTGCCTCGAGCCATTTGGGCTATACAAAAGGGAATCTATCCAATGGAGAAGCTTGTCACTCACAGGTATAAGCTGGAAGACATAGGCAAAGCATTTGAGGACAACCTTGGAAGAACAAAGGGATATATAAAGGGCGTAGTTATGCCATTTATGACATAAGTGCCGTCCTTAAAGGCTAAGGTAACAAGAGGTAAAGGAGAGGCTTCGCCTCTCAAGAGTAATAAACGGGGAGCGAAAGAGGGGCACTGGCACCTCATACAAAACTTCCCCCTTCCCCTTGATAAGGGGAAGGGGGATTAAGGGGGATGGGGTTACTAAATACAACAACTGATGGGATGAAGTTGATAAGCACTCTAGTCTCATATAAAGTTGACGTGACCCCTCAAATAGGATAACATAAAAAAGACTGAAGGTAGCCAATATATTGGTACCCAGAAAAATTCGATATTAGCAATCTTTACCGAGGGGGAAGGGAATCATGTTTGGTCGTATGGGACCGTGGGAAATCGCTCTTATCGTAGTAATTATCCTGATTGTCTTCGGGGTAGGCAAGCTACCGCAGGTTGGTTCAGCTATTGGCAAGGGGATGCGAGCTTTCCGCAAGGGACAGGCGGGAGAAGATGATGAGGAGGAAGAGGAGGAAGAAGAAGAGGAGAAACCAAAACCGAGAAGGAAAGTCGCCAGGAAAGTAACCAAGAGCAAAGCAAAAAGCTAAAGTATGTTACCATCATAATAGGGCGCTGAAAGACTTAGTTTTTCAGTAGCGGTAAAGGCGAGAGTGATAGTAAGCTCCGGTTAGCTATAGAAGCTGGGCGGAGCTTTTCAGTATTCTGCGAAGGATCACAGCAAACCATGGGAGGCAAGCAATTTAGAGGGGTTAATCAAGTGTTTCTTGAACCAACGTCTGGCATCAGGATGCCCCATCGCCAGTCCCATCAACTCTGTAAAATAGAATACGGGAAGCGGGTTACCGGCAAAGTCCTGCCTGCCATCAACGTTCATCTGGCATAGAGGACAAGCAGCAACCAGTGCTTCTGCTCCCACCCCACGAGCCATCTCCACCAGCTCCCCTACCAGTCTGATTACAATATCCCTCTTAGTCAGGGCAAGACTCCCCCCACAGCAATCCACCTTACCTGACCAGTCCAGAACCTCTGCCCCCAGGGCTGCCAGCAAGTTGTCCATAGACTGAGGATTCTCCGGGTCGTCGAAGCCAACAACCTTCGGCGGACGAACCAGAAAACAGCCGTAGTAGCATACCAACTTGAGCCCGGAAAGAGGTTTCGTTACCTTCTCTTTTATTGCCTCAATACCGACATCATTTACTAATATATCCAGTATGTGCCTTACATCATACTTTGCCTCATACGGTAAGCCAACGGATTCTACCACCTTTTCCCTTAGTTCAGGTTTTTCCATAACCTCGTGCCGGGTGTGTTTTAGTCGCACATAACAGGCAGGACAGGCGGCAGCTATATCCATACCCTGCTTTTCAGCAATAGCCAGGTTCCGCCCAACAATGGCATGATTCAGCAGATAATTAGTGCTGTGCCCGGAGGAAGCACCACAGCAGTTCCAATCGGGAAGCTCCTCCAGCTCTATTCCGAGGCTCTCGGAGACTGCCTTTGTAGAAAGGTCATACTCTTTAGCCAGGGCCGCTTCAAGGCTGCAACCCGGATAGTAAGCGTACTTCAATCCTTCTCCCCTCCTGAAATACCTTTAGTCTTATTAAAAATCTCTTTTACCTGCTTTGCACCTTTGATTCTGGATGGAATGAAGGGCAGCTTACGCTTCAGTATCATTCTTATACCCAGACCAAGGTCACCAAAAAAGTCTCTGGTTTTCAACATAAGGTAAAGAATCAAGCCCAGTTCGTACTGCTTCCCTAACAATTTAATAGGATAAAGAAAAGCCCGATGAAAAGCAGGGACAATCCTCTCCTTACCCTCTATTTTCTCCTGAAGCGCCATCTCTCGCAGTGTATCCATTACCCTCAGTATGTCTATTTCATTGGGGCAACGGGCAACACAGGTTTCACAGCCAAGGCAAATCCATATACCTGAGCTATTCAGTACTTGCTCCTTGAGACCCAGTTGAACCATCCTTATTATCTGGTCAGGGTGATAATCCATATCCGGAGACACAGGACACCCCAAACTGCAGGTAAAGCATTGATAGCAGCGGTCGAGCGGCTCTCCACTCACCTGCTTCACCTGCTGAGCAAAGGCAGTATCGACTGACTGGGCACCAGACTTACTAACAAATTTAATGCTACTCGTAGCCCACCTCCTGCAATTCCTCCTCTTTGAAAGTAGACAGGGGTAGCTCTTCCTCAAGACTTCGCCCGGGGACATAGTCAAAAACCTTCTGCACGCGGTCTCCAACCAGGCGGAAGATGCTAAAAACAGGTACCTCATTAGGGCAGGCTTCCTGGCAAAGTCCACAGCCTACACACGAGGAAGCCATATGATTCAGCCGAGTCAGGTGAAAAAGTACGGTATCTGTGGGCATCCTCAGAGCATCTTTCCTAGATGCCCAATCCAGATATTTGTCAGCCCCCCATTCAAAGGTAGGTGAATCAAACAAGCACTCCTTGCAATAACAAATGGGACAAACATCCCGGCAATTATGACAATTAATACATCGGCTAAAAGTAGATATTAGACTGTCCCACCCATTAATCTCTTTGCCCGTCCTTTCAAAGAGTTCGTCTCGCTTTTTTATTCTCTCGGAGACAAGTTTTTCGATAGCAGACTGCCTCTTCTCTCCATCTTTACCCTCTTTCAGTTCTAGCTCTCCCAAAATTCTCTCCCCCTCCTCCGTGTTAGCTTCAATGAGAATAGCTTTATCAAAATCCAGGCCGATTAGACCGATAGTAATATCGGCATTCATTGGAAATGAATACTCGCACACCTGGCAGGCTTCTCTGAGTAAAGAATCTTCTTTCCCTTCCCTGACCATGTCAAGCGCTCGCTGGGCCGGAGACTGGCTTTCCTTAACGAGATTACCATAGTCATTGATAGAGTAGGTACCAAAGCAGTCTATGCCTATTAAAACCAGGTTCTGTAAAGAAGCCTGCTTCAGTTTTACCAGCTCAATAACGGCCCTCAATTCACAGGGTCTGAGTACCACACCTATCTTTCTTTGACTGGATGCTACCTTGGTCAGAGCAGAAATGATACGGGCGGAGTTAACCGGAAGTACTGGGGCCAGAGGATTGGCAGCCTCCAGTTTATCAGCATTACTGACCAGTGTTTGTACCACGTTATCCCCCGAAGGTAGTTCAACGGGAACCAAAAGGGCATCAACCAGTCCCTTCTCCAGCAATTCCTTTAAGAACTGCCTCAGGGTCTCTAAAAGTCCACCCTCGCCTACCTCAATAAGAGCACTACGCACCATCTTCTCCTCTCTAAATAGTCCATTGCTTTTTCAGTGGATTTGGCCCTTTCTTCTTCATCTCAGCGGTAATCTCTTTCATCGTCTCAGCAAACTTCGCCCCTTCAGAAGCACTAATCCATCTCAGCCATACACGGTCATCATCCAGTCCCAGAGTGCTGAGAATAGTCTTTAATGCAGTAATTCTTCTCCGGGTCTTGTAATTGCCCGATACGTAGTGGCAGTCACCAGGCTCACAGCCTCCCACGATGACAGCATCAGCTCCACTGAGCAGAGACCTTAATATGTACACAGGGTCCACCGAGGCACTACACATTGTCCTTATCGCGCGAACGTTCGCAGGATACTGAAACCTGCTGGTGCCAGCCAAATCGGCGGCTGTTGAAGTACACCAGTTACAGAAGAAACCTACTATCACCGGCTCAAATTCATCATCCATTATCTAACCCCCTGTTCATACTCCAGCATCAATCATTGATAAGACCTGCTTATCAGTGAACCTTCTGAGCTTGGTAGCCCCGCTAGGGCAGACCGCAGCGCAGGCACCACATCCCTGGCACAATGCCTCCCTCACTACCACCACGCCCTTATCACTATCCTTAACCCTGGCACCATAAGGGCAGGCCTCTATACACAGCTCACACCCGGTACACCACCGCTCATTAACTTCAGCTACAATCTGAGAGGGCTGTAGCTGTTCTCGACTGAGCAAGGTTACTGCCCTCTGTGCGGCAGCCTGAGCCTCGGCTATGACTTCCCCTATACTTCGAGGAGAAAGAGCCAGCCCACAGGCAAAAATACCGTCCTTGTTGAAATCCACCGGACGGAACTTGACTTCCGCTTCCTTGAAGAAGCCTTCCCCGGTCAACTCCAGACCGAGCATTTGAGATAGTTCCTCATTACTATCCTGGGGGATTATTGCCGGGCTAAGCACCAGCAAATCAGGCTCCAATATCAATCTATCCCCTAAAGCGGGCTCTATAACCTCAATATTTAACGCCTCCTGCTCAAGCTTAACCTGCGGCTCCTTGCCAAGCTCGTAGCGAACAAATATTACCCCTGCTTCTCTGGCCTTGGTGTAGTACTCCTCCATAAAACCGTAGCTCATCATATCCCTGTAGAGAACAAATATCTGAGCCTCCGGGTTGAGTTGTTTCAATTTAAGTGCATTCTTTAATGCCTGATTACAGCAGATGCGACTGCAATAAGGCCTTTCAGTATTCCTTGAGCCAACGCACTGAATCATCACCACCAGGTTAAGACCTTCAGGCTTCAGCTCTCCAGATGCCAACCTCTGCTCAAGCTCTCTTTGAGTAACTATGCGTTCACTTTGTCCATACAAGTACTCACTGGGTTGGTATTCCTTACCACCGGTGGCAATGATAACAGCACCCACCTGGAGGGGAATTTCCTCTTCTTTGCTGCTGAGGGTTACCTCGAAATTGCCGGCATAGCCCCCAACCTGCGCTACCTCTGTTTCCCTATAAACATGAATCAGGGAGCTGGCTTCCACTGCTTGAACGATATCGCCAAGTAACTTTTGAGGGTCGTTTCCCTGCAGAGTGGAGTAAATATCTCGCAGGTTCCCTCCCAGCTCCGACGATTTCTCCACCAGATGAACCTCATACCCCTGCTCAGCAATGGATAGAGCAGAAACTAAACCACTAAGACCACCGCCGATAACCAGAGCACCACTCGTAACAACGCTGGGAGAAGCGGCTGAGCCCTTCTGTAATCTAGCCCTCTCCACTGCCATAGCCACCAAGCTCTTTGCTTTTTCGGTTGCTGCCGCTGGTTGCTCTTTGTGAACCCAGGCAACTCCCTCCCTCAGATTGACAAATTGCACAAAAGCCTGTCTCAACCCAGCTTCTTTCAGAGCATTGGTTACCACTCCACCGCAGACAGAGGGAGGGCAGGCAGCAAAAATCAGCCGGTTGGCTTTGGACTTGTCTATTTCACCCATCAGCTTCTTCAAGGTATCCCTCTGACACAGGTAAGGCACCTCAGAAACATGGACAACCCCGGGCAAATCCTTACTAAACTCAACCAGTTCATTTATGTCAACTACTGAACCAACCTCTTCGCCGCAGCGGCATAAGAAGATGGCTGTCCGCGGCTCTTCTTCAGCCATCTCGCCGGCATCGTCTTTAACAGATACAGGTTGATTACCTGCAGGAGAGAGCAATTTAGAGACCTGACAGGCAGCAGCGCCAGCCTCGATTAGAGTATCAGCAATATCTTTAGGGGCGGAGGCTGAACCACAAACATAGACTCCCTCCCTGCTTGTTTCGACACAGGAGAATTCTTCGGTTTGACAAAATCCCCACTTATTTAATTCTACGCCGAGAGTTTGACCGAGTTCAGCGAACCTTGGCGGCGGGACTTGCCCAATAGACAACACCACAAGTTCAAACCGGTGTTTGACCAGCTTCCCGTCCTCCGCCTTAGCGACAAAAAGTATGTCCCCTGTCTGTGGCTCCTGTTTAATTACAGGCACCCGACACCGGATAAAATTCACCCCGTACTTCTCTTTGGCTTCCAGGTAATATCTATAATTGCCTTTACCAAAAGCCCTTATATCCATATAGAAGATACTAACATCAATATCAGGGTTAGCCTCCTTGGCCAGGATAGCCTCTTTTATGGCATACATACAGCAGGCTGAGGAACAGTAATTCCGGTTCAATTCTCTGGAGCCTACACATTGCAGGAAGGCTATTGAGTGGGGAGCCTTGCCATCGGAAGGACGGAGCAGCTTCCCCTGCGAGGGTCCGCCGGGACTGAGCATCCTTTCCATCTGGATACTGGTTACAACATTACTATAGCGCTGATAACCATACTGAGTGGTAAGCTGAGGGTTGAATTCTTCAAACCCGGTTGATAGAACAACAGCACCCACCTTTATTTCTGTAATTTCATCTTGAACATCAAGGTTTATAGCCCGGGCAGGGCATTTCTCAACACAAGCCCCGCATTTAGTGCAGTTTTCCCAGTCGATAAGGTAGGCATTAGGTGCACCCAGAGGATGCCTAACGTAGATAGCCTTGCGCTTGTCCAGGCCCTCATTAAACTCACTGGCTACTTCTACAGGACAGACCTGGCTACATATTCCGCACCCGGAGCACAAATCATGATCCACTCCCAGCGGCTTATGCCTCAGTGTGACTGAGAAATCGCCTGCTTCCCCCTCCATCTTCTCCACCTCGGTGAGGGGTAGAAACTCGATATTGGGATGGTTTAATCCTCTGCGCAGGCAGAACTGGGCAGATTCGTCCCCAGCCACGAGGGGAAGCATTTTGCACAGCCCACAATGACTATCAGGAAACCACTTATCCATTTGCAGGATAGTGCCCCCAATGTCAGGGCTGCGGTCACAAAGATAGACCTTAAACCCGGATTCAGCTAAATCAAGGGAGGCTTTTACTCCACCCACCCCAGCACCGATAACCAGGACTGCCTTTTCTTTATTTTCTGCGCTCATCCTCTTTATCCATACTCCCGAGTGGCCACATCAACCTTCTCGAAGAACTGCTTAGGAGTCCAGTTCTTGTGTTTAATAGCACTTGACGGGCAAGTAACGGCACATGCTCCGCACCCCTTACAGAGTGCCTCATTGACCTTGGCAACATTACTTTTTTCATCTATCTCTATCGCCCTGTAGGCACAGATGGAAACACACTGCCCGCAGCCATTGCACACCTCTTCATCAACGACTGCTGTAGCCGCCTCGATTTCAACGGTGCCTTTGCTTATCATCGCCAGTACCCGGGCGGCAGCGGCTGAAGCTTGAGCTACAGTATCAGGTATATCCTTTGGGCCCTGGCAGCAACCGACGATAAACATACCATCGTTCATGGTCGCTACCGGGTCTAGCTTGGGATGCCTCTCCAGGAAGAAGCCATCAGCGCTGCGGTTAATGTTAAAGAGCCGGGCAACATCACCAGCATCGGCGCGCGGCTCCAGAGCTGTACACAGGACAACCATGTCTACTGGCACCCGTATCATGCTACCCAGCAAGGTATCCTCACACACGACAACCAGCTTCCCTTTCTCCTCATCATTTATGGCGTGGTCGGTAACCTGAGCCACCTTGCCCCGGATGAAATTAACGCCTTCGTTGGAGATACGCTCATAGAATTCTTCATAGCCCTTGCCGAAGCAACGCATATCTATATACATCTGGTATA
>CAYNFT010000026.1:0-23895 GCA_964396535.1 uncultured Dehalococcoidales bacterium
TTGCTCGGCATCAGGCACTGCCAGGTGGTCGGTTGGCGTCAGCGGGTTGTCATTGGGGGGACGGGGCTCCAGGAAAACCAGGTTAATAATCAATAGTTCGCCGCCGTAGTGCTGACACAGCTCCTCAAAATAGCGGGTATCGGCAATATAGGAGAAGGTGTGCCTGGCTGTTCTGAAGACCATGCCGTAGGTTTCTACCCGGTGGATGTGCCGCACTGGGGTGGTGAAGGAAACAGTGCCTATCGAGTAGGACTTGCCCTCCTGTAGGACTTCAACACCTTCAAGGTAGTCCTTTAAGTATGAGAAAATAACTGGCTCAGTCTCCAGAGCATCAGAGGGGGCGAACAGCCATCCGTGCCGCTTGTGTCCGCCCTGTGTCATCGCCTCAACCATAACATTGACATCTGCTGAGTGGTCGAGGTGGCGGTGTGATAGGATGATAGCGCTTAGCTGCTCGGCTTTGAATTTCCTTTTAGTGGATTGAACTATGCAGCCAGGACCGGGGTCAACAAGTATTTGCGTACCACTCAGGTTCAGCCATAGTCCGCCCGAAGCCAAGAACTGGTTGATTATCATGAATCTGGCGCCACCGGTGCCCAGGAAGGTTATGGTATCAGTTGGTTGCTTTTCCTCTTTTTTCACAGCTAATGTAACTATAGAGGATAACCATACTTTTTTCAATTTCTCTGAAAGAAGGGATTATTTATCAGCCTCACCTCGTTAGTGTTATTAACCCCATCCCCCTTAATCCCCCTTCCCCTTATCAAGGGGAAGGGGGAAGAGACTTTAAAAGAGGGAAAAAGCCCCTCTTGAGCTCCCCCAAAAAGTGAGGGAAGTCGAAGGGAGGCGAAGCCTCTCTTAAAATACTGTTTCCCCCTTCCCTTATTAAGGGAAGGGTGTCAGGGGGATAGGTTAGTAAAAAACCCTCATAAAGTCCTTTGACGCCCGCAGGTTGGAGGACTAAAATAGCGGTAGTCAAGTTCATAATAATAAAGAGGCTGGTAAAAATCTCCAGAAGGAGAACGATATGAAGCATATTTGGGCACCGTGGCGTATGGAATACATTCGGATGGAGAAACCAAAAGGCTGCATCCTGTGTGAAAAACCAAAACAGGATAGTGATACTGAAAACTATATCCTATATCGCGGAGAGAAGAACTTCGTCATCCTGAATGGCTATCCCTACAATCCGGGGCACCTGATGATAGCCCCCTATCGACATGTAGCTGGTCTTGAGGAATTGACTGATGAGGAGCGCCACGAGCACTTTGATATTGTTAGCCGGGGTATCAAGGTTCTGGAGCAGGAATTAAGCCCTGAGGGTTTTAACCTGGGCATAAACATAGGCAGGGCTGCTGGAGCCGGTATCGTGGACCATATCCACACTCACATTGTGCCCCGGTGGCAGGGAGATAGCAACTTTATGACGGTTATAGCCGATATAAGGGTGGTGCCTGAAGCCCTGGCTGAAACGTACCAGAAGCTAAAGGGGAAATTTTAGCATAGCAGGTTCATATTATATAAATAGTTACATAAGCCCCCTTGACCGCAGAGTTCCGGCATAGATGCAGTGTATGTATTTAATATTATGACGGATTGTTGGGTCACGACAGCTTGTTTTGTGTGATGAACAACAAAGGGCGGATACCAATAACTATAGTACCTGCCCCTTATCATTTTCGCTTAAAGACTATCAGTTAAGCCTTACCAATTCGGAACATTTTGGTTCCACAGGTTGGGCATATTCCTTGAGTAGCAGGCTTCCCATTTTTCATGGTAATGGCCTTTGTGTCTTTCATCTCTCTTTTAGCTCTACATTTGACACAATATCCCTGCATTGAGTCTACCTCCTCCTTTTTTATGCAGAATAGACCATTCCTTACTGAAAAGTCAATAGCACTTTTTAGTGATTTATTCGATGCGTATGACCACTCAAAAATATATACATATCTCTGGAGGTCGTCCGCGAAGATTTTATTAATCCACACTCTCCGAAAAGTTCTAACCATTTTGCCACTCACCTTTTATGTTTTTATAAGGTTTATAATAACTAAGAGCAATCGTTTTCGTTATAACAAATTGAGAAAGTGTCTATTAAAGGAGGCGCGAGTTGCTTAAATCTCAGTTGTATCTGGTATTGTTGATGGCAGTTATAGTATCTCTTTTAATTGTGGGATGTGCAGAAACATCCTCAACTAACGATACAGAGGTTAATTGGATAGAGGATATCGATTGGATACTGGAATCGTATGGGGAGCAGGGGAATTTGCAGTCCCCGATAGCCGGGACCCAAATTACAGCAACCTTTGATAGTGCTGAGGGGCAAGTCCGTGGCTCTGCCGGTTGCAATAGTTATTTTGGAGACTATCAAATCAATGATAAGCTCTCTATTCCTGTGCTGGCTAATACGGAGATGTATTGTCTTGAACCTGAAGGTGTTATGGAGCAGGAATACCAGTATCTGAGGACACTTCAATCTGCCGAGAGCTATCAAATCCAGGATGGTAAACTGCAAATAAATTGCGGTGAGCAAGCATTAATTTACACTGCACAGGAAGAGTAAAGACTTAGTCCTCCATCTACTATCCGGAAGAAGTAGAGATACTGGCAGGCAGCATAACCATAAATTGAGTTCCCTCACCAGGGCTACTGCTTACCTCAATTTTTCCCCACCGGGTTAACTGCTAACTATCCATTCTTTACATCGGCCTTTTCCTCCTTTTTTTGTTTTTAACTGAGGTTGGCTTCCGTCTATTCACAGGTTTCTTAATTTAGTTTCATACGCCAACTCTGCAATCTAATATCAATATAGAATGGCATTGTTACCCCAGTTTTAGGGGCATGTAAAATCTGTGTAAAAAATGGGTATAAATAATGGACGAGCATGTTTAGAAGGACTCAGCTACGGCACTACATATCCTGGCTTACTGGTAGTTGACGTCTATGCATGAGAAGCATTGACTATTTTTCATTTGTCGAGATAGAATATGCAGGAGGTAAGTGGCATGGACGGGAAATGGGTCGAATTACTGCCTGAAGAAAAAATGGAAAAACTGTTCGAAACATGGCTTTCACCGTCGAGAGTTAAATTCAAGAGCCCGGAAGCGAAGAAGGCATACCGCGAAAGGGTAAGCAGGCTTAAGGATGCTATCCAGCTAAAAGTGCCAGACAGGGTTCCGGTCTACGCAAACATTGGGTTTCTTCCTGCTTATGTGGCCGGGTTAACACCTGAAGAAGTGATGTATGACTATGACAAACTCACCATGGCGTGGAGAAAGCATATCCTGGAATTTCAACCGGATACGTACGGGGGGTCGGCAATTCCTGGGCCGGGGAGAGCCTATGAGATTCTCGACTATAAATTGTATCGGTGGCCAGGCCACGGTACCTCTGCTGACTCGCCTTACCAATGCGTTGAAGCCGAATATATGAAAGTGGATGAGTATGACGCCCTGATTCAGGACCCTTCTGATTTCTTGATGAGGACCTATCTCCCCCGCATCTTCGGAGCTCTGGAGCCTTTTAAGAAGCTTGTCTCCGTGGAGCGTACCGTTGAAATGCCGTTCACCAGTGCTTATCTTACGCCCTATGGCAGGCCAGAGATGCGTTCTGCGTTTGAAGCCCTTATGTCAGCGGGAGAGGAGGCGGTGAGATGGCGTGCCGCTGTTGCCGTCTGTGATGATGAAATAAAAGAATCGGGTTTTCCTATCTTCTCTGGCGGCTTCAGTAAAGCACCATTTGATACGCTATCCGACACACTCAGGGGAACCCGGGGGATAATGCTGGACGTGTATCGGCGACCGGATAAAATTATTGAAGCCATGGAAAGGCTGACACCGTTAATGATCAAGATGGGAGTGTCTGCCGCAAGGGGGGCAGGAAGGCCGCTGGTAACTCTTCCCCTCCATAAAGGTGCCGATGGCTTTATGTCCGATGAGCAATATAAGAGATTCTACTGGCCTACCCTAAAGAAAGTAATCCTGGGGTTGATTGATGAAGGAGTCATACCCTTGCTGTTTGCCGAAGGCGGCTATGAGACACGTTTGGAAATTATTCAGGATGTACCCAGGGGCAGGACTATATGGCAGTTTGATTACACAGATATGGCAAGGGCAAAGGAAGTGCTCGGTAAAACTGCCTGCATTGTTGGGAATGTGCCTGTCAGTCTGTTGAATACAGGCACCCCCGATGAAGTCAGGGACTACTGTAAAAAGCTTATAGATGTTGCTGGTAAAGACGGGGGATTTATTTTGGCCAGCGGAGGCATCATTGACAAGGCAAAGCCTGAGAACGTACGGACGATGATAGAATTTACCAAGGAATATGGTGTATACTCCTAAATATTGACCACCTTTGGTGAGAGAGCTTGTTTAATCACAGGAAAGGCTGCGCTTGACGGGACTAATTAGTCATTTGAATAAATATGTAGGTGGGTTGGAGTGTCATGATATAGCATACGGCAGTGATTTAACGGTGAAGCAAATAGATAGCCCTTAAAAAACACAAAATATTAGGGAGGTAAAAAATAATGAGTGGAGAACTAACGAAGGCGATTGCTGATTTGCAGGAAAACGAAGCCTTGAGACTAACCGAGGAGAAGCTGGCTCGTGGTGAGGAGCCTAAATTAGTTCTTGAGGAAGGCAGACAAGGGATGGAGGCAATCGGCAAGCGGTTTGCTAACGGCGAATACTTCCTTCCTGAGCTAATCTACTCAGGGGAAATCTTCAAACAGATATCCGAGTTGGTCAAACCGAAGCTGAAAGCGGAAGCGACTTCTGAAAAACTTGGCAAGATAGTTATCGGCACGGTAGCCGGCGACATACATGATATAGGTAAAGACATTGTGGTATTTATGCTGGATGTTAGCGGTTTCGAAGTATACGACCTTGGTGTGGATGTATCACCCCAAAAATTCGTTGAGAAGATAAAAGAGACTAATGCACCCATCGTGGGCTTAAGCGGGTTTTTAACACTGGCGTTTGATTCAATGAAGGAAACTGTGGATGCCATAAAAGAGGCCGGAGTGCGAGATAGGGTCAAGATAATGATTGGTGGCGGGCAGATTGATGAGGACATAAGGAAGTATTCCGGTGCTGATGCCTACGGTAGAGACGCTATGACAGGGGTAGCGCTGGCCAAAGAATGGCTGGGAGGAAAATAAAAATGGATGAAGCGACTGAGACACTCTACAAGGAAAGAGATAAGAGGGTCACGGATGCAATTCACCTGAAGATACCCGACAGAGTTCCGGTCCAGGCGAGCTTCGTCTGTTTTGCAGCAAGGTGGAGCGGAATAACCTGTGCAGCTGCCTATTATGACTATGACAAGTGGCTGGAAGCCTATAAGAAGGCTTGTGTAGATTTCGCACCAGATGTAGTCTATGTAGAACACTTCATGCCCGGGAAAGCGATGGAGTACCTTGACGTGAAGCAACTAAAATGGCCCGGCCACGGTGTTTCGCCGAACCATTCTTACCAGTTCGTTGAGGGAGAATGGATGAAGGCAGACGAGTACGACGCATACCTTGGAGACCTCTCTGACTACGCACTACGAGTCCTTCTGCCGCGTACCTGTGGAGCACTGGAGCCTTTAAAGATGCTGCCGCGGCTCTCATCATTGGGTGGCGGTTACTGGGGGCCGCTGGCTCTGGCTGAGGCACTGGCCAGGCCGGAAGTAGCTGGTGCTATTGAGGCACTTCAGAAGGCCGGCCGTGAAGTTGCGAAGATGAGACCTAAAATGGCGGCATTCGATAGTGAAATTGAAAAAATAGGTTTTCCGGTGTGGGGTAAAGTTGGTGGTGGCGGAGCACCTTTTGACAGGGTTTCAGATACCTTAAGGGGAATGCGCGGAACGATGCTGGACATGTATCGACAGCCCGATAAGCTCCTTGAACTCATTGAACTGCAACTGTCGAGGACACTGGAAGGAATAGCAGCAATGCCGCCGGGGGATGGTAATACCCGGGCGTTTATGGCCCTTCATAGAGGGTCAGACGGTTTCATGTCGCTAAAACAATTTGAGACCTTCTACTGGCCCGGCTTGAAAAAGGTCATCATAGCTTTAGTGGATGCCGGATATTTACCCTGCGTATTCTTTGAAGGCGACTACACCACACGGCTGGAGTACCTTCTTGAGCTACCCGAGGGAAAGGTCCTCGCTCACCTTGATTCGACCGATATATTCAAAGCAAAGGAGATCCTCAAAGGCCACATGTGCTTTAGGGGGAATGTCCCCTCCTCTTTGCTGCAGACAGGAACAGTCCAGGAGGTGAAGGACTACGTGAAGAAGCTTATCGATGTGGTTGGTAAAGACGGTGGCTTAATCGTGTCCTCCAGAAGTTCACTAGATGAGGTAAAGCCTGAAAACCTTAAGGCGATGATTGACTTCACCAAAGAGTACGGCGTATATAACTAACCTGAGGATCTAGCCTTAAATGGAGATTGCCCTCCTCGCATAACGGGCGCATAAGAATGGAACTGGAATAAGAGCAGATTTTATGTGCCATGAGTAATTATACAGTAGTTTTTGAGCCAACAGGCAGAAAAGGCAAGTGCCAGGACAGCGAGTCTATCCTGACGTGTGCACACCGGCTGGGCATTGGTATTAGCAGTGTATGCGGGGGACGGGGAACCTGCAACACCTGCCGGGTACGGGTCACAAGTGGAACGCTATCAGAGCCAACCTCCAGTGAACTAGAAGCCCTTTCGCCTCAGGAGCTTGGTGATGGCTGGCGTCTCGCCTGTCAGGCTAATCCTGCCAGTGATTGTCAGGTGGTAGTTCCACCGGAGTCAATGAGCGCTTCAGAGCGGATATACCTGGAGGGACTGGAGGTAACCGTTTCCCCAGAACCTCCTGTCAAAGCCTATCACCTGCAGCTTACAGCACCATCTTTGTCCGACCAGCAAGCTGACGCTGACCGCTTGTTAGCAGCCCTGGATGAGCAATACCAGTTATCCTGTCGAAAGATTGACACCAATGTCTTACGTTCTCTTTCTCCACAGATACGTGACTGGAACTGGGAATGTCAGGCTTCAATCCGTAGCGATGAATTGGTAGCTCTGGGCCCATGGCCGAGCCGCCAGCTTGGATTAGCCGTAGATTTAGGCACTACAACGATTGCCGGCTATTTACTTGATTTGAGTAGCGGTCAGACCTTAGCCTCGCAAGGAGTCATGAATCCCCAGATTAGCTACGGAGAAGACATAATTAGCCGCATTGAATATGTTGTGAAGTCACCACATGAGGGAATTCGACTGCAAAAACTGGTTGTAGACAAGTTAAACGAACTGGCTCTGGCCCTCTGTTCCAAGGCTGGTGCCAGTGTCGAAGCAATCGTTGAAGCGGTAATCGTTGGTAACACTGCTATGCACCACTTATTGCTTGCTTTACCCGTAAGGCAGCTTGTGCTTGCTCCTTTCACCGCTGCGGCCAGCCTGGCACTGGATATCAAGGCATACGAATTAGGAATAAAGATAGCGCCGGGAGCTTATGTACATTTCCCCCCTATTGTTACCGGCTTTGTCGGTGCTGACCATGTGGCCATGTTACAGGCTATTGACCCTTATCAGGTTGATGGCCTGGTAGTTGCTCTGGACATAGGCACGAATACCGAAATCTCCCTGATTAATGGTGAAGAGATAACCATGACCTCCTGTGCATCCGGTCCGGCTTTTGAAGGTGGTCATATCAAGCACGGCATGCGAGCGGCTAAAGGAGCAATCGAACGGTTTCGAATAACGAAGGATGCCATACACTACCAGACTATTGATGAGGCACCGCCAGTAGGCATATGTGGGTCAGGAGTACTGGATGCGTTGGCTCAGCTTTATCTGGCAGGAGTTATTGATAGCAGCGGTCGGTTTATGTATGACCACCCCAGGGTCCGTATGACTGATAACCAAGCTGAATTCCTGCTGGTTGACCGGGAAGAAAAAGACGGGCGGTCTTCAATCGTCCTCACTCAGAAGGATGTACGAGAATTACAACTGGCTAAGGCGGCAATTCGTACTGGTATTCAGATGCTTCTTGAAGTGAACGGCTTTACTGAAGAAGATATCGGGCAAGTTGTAGTTGCCGGGGCCTTTGGCTCATACATTGACCTGTCCAGCGCGGTAACTGTCGGGCTTTTACCCGCGCTGCCACTAAATTACTTCCGACAGGCAGGAAATGCCGCCGGCATGGGAGCGAAACTGTCCCTGCTCTCCCTTACCAAGCGTGAAGAAGCTCAAGCTATCGTATCCCGGACACGGTATGTTGAGTTGGCCAGTATTCCAGAGTTCAAAAATACATTCATTGAAGCAAGTTACATTGGTCAGTACCGGATTAATCGTGGTAAGAGGGAGGGACTTAGTTGATGGAGAAGAAATGGGCGGAATTAACTCCAGAGGAAAAAAGGGAGGAGAGATTCAAACAGTGGCTTGCGCCTCCAGATATTAAATTCTCCAGTCCGGAAGCTAAAGAGGCTTACCATGTAAGGCTGAAAAGGCTGGCTGACGTCTATCGGGTGAAAGAACCCGATAGGGTGCCGGTCCAAATGCCATTTGGTGGTATGCCGTTAAAATGGGCCGGCGTAACGCTACGGACTGCCATGTATGATTACGACCAGCTCCGCCGGGTGTGGAGTAAATTTCTTCATGACTTTGAAATGGATACCTACAGCGGTCCCGGCACGGTACTTCCGGGCAGGGTATACGACTTAATTGACTATAAACTCTACATATGGCCGGGTCACGGCCTTGCTGCCGATGCCCCGGCATTCCAGTTTGTTGAAGGCGAGTATATGAAAGCAGACGAATACGATGCTCTGATTAGGAACCCGTCCGATTTCTGGATGAGAGTCTATATGCCCCGCATATTCGGAGTGTTTGAGTCCTTCAAGTGGCTCCAGCCCTACACGAGTATAATTGAACTGCCAGCCGCTTATTTCGCACCATACAGCAGGCCGGATGTGCAGGCCACACTTCAGACTCTCATCGATGTCGGCAAAGAATACTCAAAATACCGGGAGGTTATTGCCGAATGTACCAGAGAAGCAGCCGAGGCAGGGGTGCCATCTCCTGTACGCGGCGCCTTTGCTAAGGCGCCATTTGATATAATAGGAGATACCCTGAGGGGGACTAAAGGGGTATTTATGGATATGTACCGGCAACCAGACAAGCTGCACGAAGCCATGGATAAAATAGCAGACCTGACTATTGAGCAGGCGATATCTTCAACCAGCGCCTCTGGAGGTATTATGGCGGGTTTCCCATTACATAAAGGTGCCGATGGCTTCATGTCCAGCGAGCAGTTCGAGACCTTCTACTGGCCCTCCCTGAAAAAAGTCATTCTAGCCCTGATTGAAGAGGGCCTCATGGTGAGTTTGTTTGCTGAAGGAAGCTACATGACAAGGCTGGAGACGGTTAATGAGTTCCCCAGAGGCACGGTTATATGGCGGTTTGACCAGACAGATATGGCCAGAGCTAAGGAAGTGCTCGGAGATAAATGTTGTATCTCAGGAAACGTACCCGTTTCACTGCTAACTGCCGGCACGCATCAGGAGGTAAAAGAATACTGCCGCAAGCTTATAGAAGCCTGCAGTAAAGGCGGCGGCTATATACTGGCTGCGGGGTCATCAGTTAATAATGCTCCTCCTGAAAATCTGCGTGCCATGATGGAAGCCGCCAAAGAATACGGCGTGTACAAATAAAGGGGACCAGCTTTTGGAAACTCGGGTAGCTAGTGCTACGAAAGAAGTAATCATCGGGGACGACCAGCCAACGGTGCTTATCGGTGAGCGCATTAACCCTTCCGCTAACAAAAGACTGGCAGAAGCTCTGAGAACGGGCAACCTGGAGGTCGTTCGTAAAGAAGCCTTGGCTCAGGTGGAGGCCGGGGCGGACATTATTGACGTTAACGTAGGTACCTTTGGTGTGGACGAGGTAATCCTGCTCCCCCAGGCTGTGCAGGTAGTAATGGATGCGGTTCAAGTGCCTATATGCATTGATAGCTCTAACCCCGCGGCGCTGGAAGCAGCTCTAAAGATATACAGGGGCAAACCGCTAATCAACTCGGTCACCGGGGAAGAGCATTCTCTAGAGAAGGTTCTACCCTTGGTCAAGGAATATAAAGCAGCGGTCATTGGTCTGGTGCAGGATGATGAAGGTGTTCCAAAGGATAGAGAGCGGCGGGTATCTATCGCTCATAAACTAGTTGAACGGGCTGAGTCGGTCGGCATCCCACGTGAAGACATCATCATCGATTGTGTTGCTTTCGCCGTAGGCGCAGACACCGGCTCGGGTCCGGAAGTTCTCAAGGCTATCAGCCAGGTCAAGGCTGAACTGGGAGTGAACCAGACATTAGGAGCCAGCAATGTGTCTTTTGGTCTGCCTGACCGTGACTCGCTCAATAATGCTTTTATAGCCTTGATTGTTGAGGCAGGTGTGACCTGTCTGATTACTGATGTGAAAAAAGCACTTTCGGTCGTCAGAGCTGTTGACCTTCTTCTTGGTCGTGACAAGCGTGCCAGGCGTTATGTTGAGGCTTACCGGCAACGCCATACCCACAATTAGAAAAATGATGTCATGAAAACGCTGACCTAACGCTTATTGATGGTTGCCGTCATCTGGAGGATTTAGTACTCCTTTAGCACCCGGGTTACCCCCCGTCGTTAAACTCTTTCCATTCCAGGTCATTCTTGCGCTGTACAGGGGCACAGGCGCATGTCTTTTCTAAATATCACCTAGATGGTGACCCAACATTCCGTCATATCGTTACTGGAGTGTGCCCCCATGGTTGGACAGGTGGGATTAGAAGAGCCCGTCAGAGTAGCTCCTAGAAGTTATTCGGTGGCAGGTAGTCTGGTGCTGGATGAAGCCCTGTTGGTAAGCAGTTAGGTGCTAGGGCCAGCAGGTATCGTCGTCGAGCCCGTCTCCATCGCCTGGCTCAGCCGGTAATTGCGGACGGTCGGAGAGACCAAGAAGACACAGACAGCTATGCCGGCTACAATGCCAGCGAGAATAATGGTTATCATCTTTGGCCCCCCGAGCATGTCAGAACCGACTCCAGCTAATAAGCCACCCAGGGGCGACAGGGCAGCGTTCAAGTTAACAACACTGGTCACCCGGCCCCGCAAGTCATCCGGTATGGATAGCTGAAGCAGGGTCTGGTTGGTAGTCAGGAAAATTATTTCAAAGAATCCCGACAGCGCCAGAAACAGTAGAGCAACCAATAGTGTTGTGCTGAAGGCAAAGCTTATCAGCGACATGCTGAGCAGAAAAAGAGAGGCGAGCTGCAGGAGGCCTCTGCGCTCCAGATGACCTAGAGAGGCGGTGACGACACCGCCAGCAATACCGCCTACGCCTACAGACGCCATAAGGAATCCCAATACCCTACCTGATTCATCACCAAAGACCTCCACGGCGTAAATTGGAGGCAGGATGGTATATATCGGAATGATAAATAGCGGGAGGATAAAGCCAATCATCATGAAGGTCCGGGTGACGCGTTCCTTCATCACGTACCGGATGCCCTCTTTAATGTTTGCCAGCGGAGAACTCTGAACTATGCCTGATTTTCGTGCCGGAAATTGAATTTGCAGAATGGTGATGACGATGAGGACATAGGCACCAGCCTGGACGAGGAAGTTGCCTCCGGGACCAAGCCACAGGATGAGAAAACCTCCTATCCCGGGGCCAAATGAACGCATCAGGCCCCATCCTGTCTGGATAAGTGCCATGGCATTGGGCGTATGAGAACGTGGCACCAGGTCAAAGACAAGAACCTGTCGGAGGGTCATGTCAACGGTTCCTACTAAGCCACCCAGGAAGGCAAAGACGAAGAGGTATGAGATATGAGAGCGGCCGAAAAGTAGCATGAGTCCAAGTGTCAAAGTAATAGTAAACAACCAGGCGTTCTCTATCATTAAAAGCCTGCGGCGTTTGAGGCGGTCTATCAAGAGCCCTGCCACCGGTATCATCCCCAGTGATGCTATAGACCGAACCATATTTATTGCCCCTAACATTGTGCCGGAGCCCGTAAGGTCATAGACAAGCCAGCTCAATGTGACCTGCTGAATCCACTGGGCTGCATTTGAGAGGATGGTTCCTAGCAACAGAAAGCGGAAGTTTCGGATGCGCAGCGACGTAAGGGTGCCAATCTTCTCCACTGGGGTCGAATACCCAGCAGCCGAATCAAAATCGGGGTGCTCTTTATCAGCGTCGGAATCAGAGCCTGACACTTTAGGCACGGTTTTCCTCACTCATAATTAACGTTGCCATACACTCGGGCGAATCTGCCCTGAAACGGGCCTTGCGGTTAGCACACTTCTCTAATCTCTAGCTTACCCTCTCCAAATTCACTGGCTAGAGGAAGACTTTTTAGGGGTTCTTTTTCAATTTTCGAATTTGCTCATCAAGCACCTTCAGAGAGAGCTTAACGAGGTATCTAAATTTGCCAATGTAGATATCCTCATCAGGTTCCTGCCCCGGAGCCATATGGGAAATCTACATAGTATGCCGATCATTTCATAATTATACTCCCATACCCCAGTAAATAGAAGTTGTGGCACATAGGGATGAAAACTTGGTAAGTAACAAAAAGCCAACTTTGTTCATAGATTTAATCATTCGATTTGTCGCCTAAATCGTGTATAATTATCCTGGTATGAAACAGAAAAGAGTGAAGCGCAAATATGGACGGGTAACTCGTCAAGCCGTTGAAGAATTAACGAGAATTGTTGGCAGGGATAATATTTATACAGATAAAAGCGAGGTGGAGGGGTATTCTTACGATGAAACGCCGCTCACCAAGCGTTATTTTCCACAGGTCGTAGTAAAACCGAGAGACGCTGAGTCGGTGGCAAAACTAATGGCTTTTGCCAATGAAAAAAGAATTCCAGTTACCCCAAGAGGTGCTGGGACTGGATTGAGTGGCGGCTGCGTACCTGTTTATGGTGGCATTCTACTTGCGCTGGAGCGAATGAACCGGATTCTCGAGATAGACAGAGACAATTTTACGGCTGTTGTCGAACCAGGCGTTACTTTATCTGAACTCACTAATGAGGTAGAGCAACGAGGGCTTTACTATCCTCTGTATCCGGGTGAAATGACTGCCACTATTGGTGGTAACGTGGCTACAAACGCCGGCGGAATGAATGCCGTCAAATACGGTGTAACCAGACACAATATTCTTGGTCTGGAGGCAGTACTCCCAAACGGTGAAACCATTAGAACCGGAGGGGAATTTGTAAAATGCTCCACAGGCTATGACCTGACCCAGCTTATAGCTGGCTCTGAAGGAACGTTAGCTGTAATAACCAAGGTCATACTGAAGCTCACCACCAGGCCGGCAAAAAGGGAGTTATTATTTGCCCCCTTTACTAATCTACAGAACGCCATTGATGCTGTTCCTGAAATTCTAAGGCTGAAAATGACGCCGATAGGTATCGAATTTATGGAAAGGAGCATCATCGAGATTGTTGAGAAATATCTGGATAGAGAAATACCATATCACCAGTATGATGCATTCCTCATGATAATAATGGAAGGTGAATCGGAAGACGAAATCCATGAGTACTTTTCTAATGTCGAAGAGATATGCAAACAACACGGAGCCATTGAGGCCCTGGTACCTGGTAGCGAGCGGGCAAAGAGAAGGCTTCTTGACGCCAGAGAAAAATTCTATCACGCCATGAAAAGGTATGCTCCCATGGAAATAGTAGATGTCGTTGTCCCGCGCAGTAAAATAGCCGGGTTTGTCAGAAAGGCAAAAGAAATATCCGAAGAGCACGGCATTCCCATCATAGTGTACGGACATGCTGGTGATGGGAATGTACATTTGCACCCTGTTTGCGTGAATATAAGCAGGGAGGAATGGGATAAAAGGCTTCCTCAAATATTGAGTGATATATACCACGCTGGAGTCTCCTTCGGAGGAGCCATATCAGGAGAGCATGGTATCGGTCTGGATAAAAAAGCATACCTGCCTATACAGATGGACGAGACACTCTTAAACATCATGAAAAATATAAAGAAGGCTTTCGACCCGAATAATATCCTCAATCCCGGCAAAATTTTCGATTCGTAGATACGGTCCAACCTGACCGGTTCGTCAGGATGTTCAGAGGCTGAAGGTTAACAAGACTAGATATATCTACCCACTGACTTGGCAATCAGTCTGAGTTCTTCCATTAACTTAGCGAAGTTTGCCGGTGTAAGGGACTGGAGACCGTCCACCAGGGCTTCCTCGGGTTTGGGATGAACTTCAATAAGAAGTCCATCGGCACCGGCTGCTATAGCTGCCTTGGCTATCGCTGGAACCAGTGAATAGTGACCGGCAGCGTGGCTGGGGTCAACAATCACGGGCAGGTGACTGGATTTCTTAATTACTGGAATGGAAGAAATGTCCAGGGAAAAGCGGACACTGTCCTCAAATGTTCTTATTCCCCTCTCGCATAAAATAACCTGGTTATTTCCCTCTGTCAGCAGATAATCGGCCGCCGTAAGCCACTCGGTAACAGTGCAGGAAAACCCGCGCTTCAGAACGACAGGACGCTTGCTTTTGCCAATAGCAGTCAGCAGGGTAAAGTTTTGCATATTGCGAGAACCAACCTGAAGTATATCTGCTGCCTCGGATACCATGTTTACATCACGGGAGTCTAACACTTCAGTAATCACAGGTATATCGAACTGTTCCTTAACCTTTGCCAGTAATTCCAGCCCGGCTTTCTTCAGGCCCTGGAAGCCGAAAGGCGAAGTACGCGGTTTAAAGGCACCGCCGCGCATGATGCTGGCCCCGGCAGCTTTTACAACTTTTGCTACCTCCGCAAGCTGCTCTTCGCTCTCGACAGCACAGGGTCCAGCCATGACTATGATACGCTTTCCACCAATCTCAATTCCGTTAATAGAAACCAGGCTGTCCTGTGCCTTGACTTCCCGGGAGGAAAGCTTGTAAGGCTTCATAATCCGGGTTACGCTTTCTACGCCGGGGAGCACAGCAAATATATCTGTGGATACCTGCCCGGTATTGCTTCCCAGTATGGCAACCACCGTTTTCTCAGTGCCAACGTTCATCTGGACATCCCATCCAAATGACTTTACTTTTTGCACTATGCTATCTATCTCTTCTCGACTTGCGCCTGTTCTCATTTCGACTATCATGGTATCTTATATTTACTCCTCTTTATCTCTCAATATTTTATCCCAAGTTGAATTTTTGGGCAACCTTCCGGAAACCAGCCAGAGAGCCCTCGAGTGTTCTATCATCGGTACAGTATGATATCCGAAAATACCCTGGTGAACCAAAACTCTGACCGGGTACAGTCAGTACCCGCCATTCTCGTAGCTCTTGGACGAGAGCGACGTCATCTTCCAGCGGTGACTTTGGAAACAGGTAGAAGGTACCCCGGGGCTTTACCATTGAATAACCCATCTCAGTAAGATGGTCATATAGGAAATCTCTTTTCCTCTGGTACTCGATGGTGGAAACGGTCACGCCCTGTAAGCGGCGCACCACGTGCTGCATCAGAGCCGGGGCATTAACGAATCCCATAATTCGATTGCAGTGGATGAAGCCTGCCACCAGTTCATCGTGCTGTTTTATATCCGGGTGTGCGGCAACGTAACCGATGCGTTCCCCAGGTATCGCCAGGTCCTTTGAGTAGGAAGCTATGACGATATTTTGCTGATAATAGGGCCAGACTTGTGGGGATTCCTGCCCGTCATAGGTAAGCTTGCGATAGGCTTCGTCATTGATAAGGAAAATCTGTTTTCCGTATTCCTTTTCCTTATTATTGAGTATCTCTCCAAGCTGGTGCAGAAAATTATCGTTATAGACAGCACCCGAGGGATTATTGGGGGAGTTTATCAGCACTGCTTTTGTTCTGGGTCCGATGGCGGTTTCGAGAACGTCGAGCCTGGGTATGAATTGCTCATCCGTGGGCAGAACCTTGGCAATGCCATCGTGGTTTTCGATGTAGTTGATAAACTCTGGGAAGTAGGGGGCGAATATGATGACCTCGTCTTCTTGATTGAGTATTGTCTTCAGCACTATGTTTAATGCTCCTGCAGCACTGCAGGTCATGATAATATCGTCCTTGGTGAAGTTAATACCTGACTCTGTTGAGAGATACTCGGCTACTGCCGTTCTTGTTTCCGTATAGCCGGCATTTTCCATATATCTGTGCATCCCCGGTAGGGGATTCTCAACAAGCTTCCTCAGTTCCTGATGAAACTCAGCGGGAGGTTCCGTAATCGGGTTGCCAAGAGAAAGGTCGAAGACGTTTTCTTCACCGTACTGTTGTTTGAGGACAACCCCCTCTTCAAACATCCTCCTTATCCATGACCCCGCCTCCATACTCTTCTTGACCCTGTCAGATATTGACATTTTGGGTTTCCTTCCTCTGCGTTAAATCGCAGTTATATTACGTATAATATTTAGCTGATATTGAGGGACACAGCAGCCTTATCACTGGCGCTCCGGGCTTTACTACCTATTGATACTTCTCCAACTGCTATCTTCTAGCGTCGAGCCGGAAGAGTTGCAAATTGGTGCTTGTTAGATGGTTTTATTGTTTTTATAGAGCCGAATATACACTGGGCAACGGCACGCCTTGCTTGGCCAGACTATCCTGCAAGGCTCTGTAATCCACCTCTCTAAGACCTACACTGTCCTTTATCGATAGTGCCGCCGCCGTGCCTGCTGCCTGTCCTATGGCTATGCAATGTGGGATTAGGTTGAAGTACGTGTTGACAAGAGCATCTGATGAGAACGCCCGGCAGGCAACAAGTAGATTCTCTACCTTACGCGGTATTAGAGAACGATAAGGGATATACATAAGAGGATGTTCAACTGATGCTTCGCCACGGTCAAGGTCCGGGAATACTGCTATGGTATCATCGAAAATATCGTTTGACTGCATGTCTTTTTCGGTGAGCATGTATTCTCCAATCACTCGTCTGCTGCCTCGAGTGCCAAGTTGCGGACAGGTAAGCACTATGAAGCTATTTTCAAAGCCGGGAGTATGCTTCTTGCGATAGTCGTGCGTTATCAGCATTTTCTTTCGGCCTTCGAACTCTACCCGGGTGAGCTCTTCGACATCTACTTGACTGGAATTCGGGTAACGGTTATGGAACCACACGAGACTATCCTGGTCTTTCAAATTGCTCTTGAGAAAGCCGGGCTGTCCACCCAACTTCATAAGTTCCTGCGATTGTTCGGCAAACGTCTCCGGCTGTGATGCTCTGAAATCCTCGACTTTCTTGATATCAACGTTGGCTACCCAGAAGCACATAGCCAGATTTGAAATCCTGAGCTTGGGGTCAATTTCACTGTCAAACTCGGCTCCGGCATAGGGCAATAGGTCGCCGTCCCCGGTAGAATCAATTACGACCTTCCCCAGTACTGCTTGCCTGCCTGACTTACTCTCAAAGATTACACCCTTGACCTTGTCCCCATCCATAATAGGCTCGGTGCCCCACGAATGGAGATATGTCTTCACTCCCGCTTCTTCCACCATGTCATTTAGTATGCATTTCGATGTCTCGGCGTCAATGAGTACACTGAGTATTATCCTGTTCTGACGTATATAAAAGAAGGAACGCTTTCCATAATCACTGACTAGCTTCTTATCGGTTGAGCCCCACTCTTCCTTCTTCGGGTAGGCAGCCGCCTCCCTGGCATCCAGACGGTCTATCCACTCCTGGCAGATGCCGGCTAGCTGCTGTTTCCCGTTAATGTCACTCATGTTCGGGATAATGGTAACCAATCCGCCGGTACCCATGCCTCCCAGATGTCCATACCTTTCAATAAGCACCGTGTCAGCACCACTCCTTGCTGCTGCTACAGCTGCTCCAATGCCCCCGGGACCACCGCCTACCACCACCACATCAGCCTCCCGGCACACCCTGACGTCCCTGGCCTGTTCCCGTATCGTCCTGCCTGCCCCTAATCGCTCGGTCACGGTTTTTCCCTCCTTTAGCGATGCAACCTTTCGTTATTCTAAAGCTGGCTCTTCCTGTTTGTCAACGTTTAAACACATTACAGCCTCATATTTTCCGGCAGGAAGAGATTAAAATTGACCAACTACTCCCGCCTATGATAAGCTTTAATTGGAGGGTAAAGACCATCTGAAAATAAGGAGGAGAGCAGAATGAAGGAGAAGGTGGAAGAAATACTAGATATGATACGACCCATGCTGATGGCCGATGGTGGTGATGTGGAGCTAGTAGATGTTAATGATGGCACGGTTCAAGTAAAATTGACCGGTGCCTGTAATGGTTGTGCTATGGCTACCATAACACTAAAGATGGGGATAGAAAAAATCCTGAAGCAAGAAGTCCCTGAAGTGAAAGAAGTGGTCGCTGTTTAACAGGTCTATTGAGATTAAGGAGTATCAACCTCTGTGGTAAAAGCACCCCCAACAACAACCAAATATACACACCTTGAACTAGGTAAAGATGTAATATTCGGAATAGCCGGCTATTATACTCCGCAGCAAGAGGTAGGGCTGGAGTATAACGGCAGAGAAGTTTTATATGTAATTGGCCAAGTGGTGTTAGAATCCTCCTGCTGCGGCAACGGTAGGTGGACATACACCTTCGTGCCCGGATACATAGTTAACTGGCAGAACACAAGGAATGAAGACGGGCTGCCGGTATCAGAAGTAGAGCCCATTGCTGACGGGGAAGCACGCGAGGATATCATGAAGATTATCCAATCCAAGGAAGGTATTTCCCCGATTGAGTTCCAGTAGGCTTGATAAAAAACAGTTACTTCAGGACTTTACCAGCTCAATTTCCCCAAATCAATACTACTTCCTTCTTTGGTAGTAGTCTATCAATTTTCTGACAGCCCTAGCTGCCCTCCTGATGTTCGGATAAAAGGGGACATTATTAGCTAACAGTTGCGTTCTTATTTCGCAAAGTGCCTTGGTATCCGGGTCTTCATACTCATTGATACCCAGACTCTTCTCCGACACTACTGCTATTAATGGCTTCAACTTAATCTCTTTTACTTGGTACCGCTCCAGAAATGTGTCAGCCGAGAGTGTTCGGCGTACACCGTGCTTGTGAGGCTCACCTATAAGGGCAATAAGAAGGTCAAAATTCTCATTTTGAGCCATTATCTGCAGCATTTCGCCAGCACCAGCACCACCCCCAATTGACATATCTACAGGGTTTCCAATCCAGTCCCAGATTGAATTACCCTTGTTCTTAAGGTCCTCCCGTATCTCCTCTGGCAGAGGGACAACATCAAGTCCTGCCTCTTCACACTGGTCGGCAGCAAAGACACTGGGCCCCCCAGCCCCTCCAGCTACGCCTACCCTATTACCTGTAATTGGAGGCAGATAAGAGAAGGCAACGGCAAGGTCTATCAAGTCATCGAAGTCCTGAGCAGGAACAGCCCCTGTCTGAGTAACCATGGTTTCCCAGGTCTTCATGGAACCGGCCAGGGAGCCGGTATGGGAAGCAGCAGCTCTGGCTCCCGCTTGTCCCCGGCCACCCTTTATAATGATTACAGGCTTGGTGGAAGCTGCCTGACGTAGTAAACTAAAGAATCTCCTGCCATCCTTTACCCCTTCAACATACATTAGAATTATCTTGGTTTCCGGGTCCTGGGTAAAGTAATCAAGAAAATCTGACTCATTAAAGTCAAGGGCGTTTCCATAACCTATGACCTTGCTAAACCGGATGCCCCGCGGCGAAGCTAAGAGAACAAAGTCTTGAGCTGCATAACTGCTTTGAAAGGCTAACCCTACTGGCCCTGACTCCTTGGGGAAGCCATCGCCAAAAGCGACTCCCTGCCCGGGACAATAGACACCCATACAGTTTGGCCCGATGAGACGGATGCCCTTTTCCCTTGCCTTCTTCAATACTTCCTGTTCGAGCTCAGCAGCCTCTGGGCGCCCGGTCTCACCGAAGCGGGCAGTGAAAAGGTGAACAGCCTTCACTCCCTTGTGAGAGCAGTCCTCCAGTAAATTCATAACCTCTGATGCCGGAACAGCGGAAATCACATAGTCAACAGAGCCGGCTATGTCCCTGAGGCTGGGGTAGGTCTTGATACCCAGAACCTCAGAGTAGCCGGGGTTCACCGGGTAGATTTTCCCCTTGTATCCAAGCTCTAGCAGAGGCGTGATAAAGCCAGCACCTCGGCCACTCTCGGAAGCCCCGACCACAGCAATCGATTGCGGATGGAGGATTTCCTCTAGTAGCTGATTTGACATTAATGACACCTCCTATCGTTATAATTAGCTGCTAGTACCACCTTCCTCACTTTTCTTATTCGGAGCACCAGCTTAATCTTCCTAAGCGAAAGGTCAGGACACAAAAGGGCAACAAGGATCTGACTGTAACGGGTCTCCTAAGAGCCTCGTGGTTCGGGATAAACATCCGCGACAAGATTGAAACTGCTGACATTTCCCGCAGGCGCCTTTCCTCTCCCTCTGGTCAGCCCACCTGGTCAGGATATCACTCTGACTCATCCTCAACCATACATCCTCCAGAGTTTCCTTGGCCGCATTCCCAAAAGTGAGTACTTCAGGGGAGAACATACAGGGTCTGACATCACCATTGGACTGAATGTATAGGGAATAAGAAGAAGCACATCCCTGCACCTCCGGTATGGTAATTCCGCTATCAGACTTACTGAGCGACAAACCATTCTTGGCGGCAAGGTTCCATAAGAAAGGCTCGTCGTAGAAAATATCCAGGGTAGTCTCACAGCTATATATTTCCTTTACCGCTTCCTCCTGTTGCTGCGGTGTAAGCGCATTCTGTTGATAGTATGTCCTGGAAATCTCGTCCTCACCAAAAGGTTTCAACGGTATAAAGATAATCCTCTTCCCTCCAAGGTCTTCGGTCAACCGGATAAACTCCCTAATCTGTCCAAGGTTTAGCTTGGAGAGAACCGTAGTTATTCCGTGGAAAATCCCCAGAGCAGCACACTTCGCCGCCCACTCTTTGGCGATCTCAAATTTAGCCCCTGTCTTTGTGTATTCGTAAACAGCAGCGTCAGCCCCGTCGATGCCGAAGAGGACTTTGGGGGTGAAAGATGCCAGTTCCTGCAACCTATCCTGAGTGAAGGCATTGCCGTTGGTTATCACGAACACATCAACACCCGCCTTCCTGAACACCCTTCCCAACTCGTACAGGTCAGGACGCAACAGGGGTTCACCGCCTTCGAGTATTACCCACTGCGGTGATAACAGGATAACCTCATTGGCTATCTTAATTAATTCATCGTGGGTGAGCTCTCCCTCTTCCATGCCAACACAATGCTGGCAATTCAAATTACACTTATTGGTAATCACCCAGTCTACATATATTGGACCAGTCACATTCTCTCCTTCCAGTACACATAATCAATAACAGACCCTTCAGCCTTGTCTATTTTCATATGCTTCACCAGAGGTTGATAAAATCCCCCGTACAATCCGTTACCCACTATGGCGTAGCCCTGAGCGGCTTCCTTGGTTTTGTTAGAGAGCGTGGGCAGCAGGCTTACCGAATAGCCCAGCTCCTCAAGACGGGCTTTTACCGGAATATATATGTTTTCATACCTGGTAAGTCGCCCTGAGAGATAGACTTCCTCGCTCTGCAACAGCGCCCGTTGACTGCATACGGCAAACAGCACGCCTTCAACGAAGGCATTAAACACCTCAGGATACGATTCTTCAGTGAAGCCTTCCATGGAAAGACTCTCCGAGCCGGTTAGATAACCAGCGCCGCCCTGAAAGAGCAGGTTTTTCTCAAAGCCCCGCAGGAGGTAAGCAATCTCGCCATCCATAGCTCCGGCGTTCATAAATCCGGGACCGGGAAAGAGGGTGCCGCCAATACCGTTAATTATCCTGCCCTCCTCTATAGTGATGACGGAGTTATACCCACCACCGAGCTCAACAACGATATGATTAACCCCAGAATAGCCTACTCCCTTCTTCTGGGAAACCGTTTCCACGGAGAGAGCGCCGATGCACATCTTGTCTGCTGTGCCCATATCTATCTTGTTGAATTTCCGCCATCGAGGCACGGTGGGAAGCTGAATCACTCCGGGAAGGAAAAAAATCTCCAGACCGGCATCGCGAACTATGGCAAGGAATTTCTTCATCCCATCAAGAACCGGGACTTCTTCTCCTTCTCGAACCAGCGTGAGCTCAAACATCTCCCTCTCGGTGAGTTCAGTTAATCTCCGGTTATTAAGCCCCATCCCCGAAGGAGCTATCAGAACATCCAGATTCAGATTGAGGCACTTCTCAGCAAACTCTTCAGGTCTCTCCGCCACCATGGTTGACGGTATGCTATCTTCAAATGTGATTTCCCTGTCCTCCAGGAGACAGAGGTCGAAGGAGACAGTCCCCGGGTCAATACCTAAGATTCTCATTCTACTTCTCAGATACCAATTCAGACTTGTATAGCATGCATGCTCAGGAAAAATCGACACATACTATTACCACTCGGGCAAGCTCCGAGCGGTATCGTATCAAGCCTTTCTGCAGAGGAGTTTATCTGATACCAGAAACAAAGTCAAACCAGCCTTGTGTTGTCTGCTGGCTTCACCTCTGCTATGCTTGACTTTGCTGAGATGGAAGAAGCCGCAAGCAATGCTAACACAGGAGTTGAAGCTAACAAATTTAGCCCCGTTGGCTACGTTAAAATTACTATCTTTGGCTTTGCCCTGAGTGCCCTCTGGAGTAGCCTGCACATCGTTATTATGCCGTTACGGCTGCTGGACTTCGCTCCCGAGGCGCTAAAGAACACCTACCTTGACCTTCTTATCCTTACTGGCGCAATCCTGGGCATGGTCGTCCAACCCATAGCCGGGGCAATTAGCGACCGTTCTCGCTTTGGCTGGGGACGCCGGCGTCCCTATGTATTGTTGGGCAGCATATTAATCCTGCTGCTTCTCCCCGGGATAGGCTTCTTCGGCAGTTATGCTGCTATTTTCATCATCTATTGTCTGCTGCAAATTGGTTCTAATACGGCACAGGGGCCATTCCAGGGTTTCATCCCTGACCTGGTACCTGAGGGGAGGAGGGGGTTAGCCTCAGGGGTGCGGAGCCTGCTCAATATCGTGGGCGGACTTGCCCTGATACGCCTGATAGCCCCCTTTATGGACCGTTATTTCGCTGGTGAGGGAACCCCCTGGCTGTGGCTGAGTTTGGGGGCACCAGCCATCGTCGTGCTGGGGGCTATGCTTGCTACCATGCTAACGGTTAAGGAACGACCTGGAGTTGGTAGCCCTCGATTTCCCCTACTGCCCACTCTCTATAAAAGCTTCAAGATTGATGTCAGGGCACGCTCTGATTTTATACTTTTTCTGGTCTGCTGCTTCCTCATCTTTACGGCCTGGGGTACTTTGATGGCACATGCCCTGTACTATCTTATGGATGTGGTAGGTATAACCAAGCCAGCAGAAGTAACTGGTGACCTGCTAATCGTGGTCGGTATTTGTATGTTAGCCGTGGTGTATCCTGCTGGTCGTTTGTCCGACAGAATAGGACGCCGACCAATTGCGGTCTCGTCGGGACTCCTTGCTGCTTTAGGGGTTGTGGCCCTATTTTTCTCCCAAAGTTACCTGCATATAATGCTCTGCGGAGGTCTTCTGGGAATCTGCAGCGGGGCCTAGATGAGTTCTCAGTGGGCTATGGCTACCGATTTAGTAGGTAAGGGTGAGGAAGCAAAATACCTTGGTCTGGTCAATGTGTCCGTTGCCGGTGCTGGTGCTGCATCACGACTCATCGGTCCGGCAATTGACTTCTTAAATTCTCTTGGCCCTAATCTAGGCTACCAGATTATGCTTCTGGTTTGTTTTATCTGTCTTGTTGTTGGCGCACTGCTATTATTAAAGATTAAGGGGCGGGGGCTAGTCAAAGAAGCGTAGTATAGCTTCCCACCCATAAGCCCCGGCAAATGCTAAAACAAT